>NZ_JBFUKU010000090.1:0-19119 GCF_056400685.1 Pseudomonas sp. P5_A12
GCCWGGCTGAGCGGGGTCTTTTTTTGCCTGCGCCCCACCCTGTGGGACTGCGGTTACACGCCGAACTGGGCGCGATAGGCTTCTACGGCAGGCAAATGCTGCTTGAGCTGCGGATCATCGGCCAGGAATTCCAGCACCTGGTTCAGCGAAACGATGCTGATCACCGGAATGCCGAAGTCACGCTCCACCTCCTGGATCGCCGACAACTCACCGTTGCCACGCTCCTGGCGGTTCAGGGCGATCAGTACGCCCTTGGCCTTGGCGCCGTCCTGGGAGGCAATGATCTGCATCACCTCACGAATCGCGGTGCCTGCGGTGATCACGTCGTCGATGATCAGCACGTCGCCGGTCAGCGGAGCACCGACCAGGCTGCCGCCTTCGCCGTGAGCCTTGGCTTCTTTGCGGTTGAAACACCACGGCAGATCGCGCTCGTGATGTTCGGCCAGGGCCACGGCGGTGGTCGCCGCCAGCGGGATGCCTTTGTAGGCCGGGCCAAACAATACGTCGAACGAAATACCGCTCTCGACGATGGCTTCGGCGTAGAAACGACCCAGCTGCGCAAGGGCCGAGCCCGTGTTGAACAGGCCGGCATTGAAGAAGTAAGGACTGGTGCGCCCGGACTTCAGGGTGAACTCACCGAAGCGCAAAACGCCGCGATCGATGGCAAAACGAATGAAATCGCGCTGATACGCTTGCATGAAAAAAACCCCAAATACCACGGATTTAGCTAATTAGGTTGACGCCGTGTATCATACACGCACGTGATTTTTGGGGCCATTTATGCGGATCATCAGTGTGAACGTCAATGGTATTCAGGCTGCAGTCGAGCGTGGTTTGCTCAGTTGGCTGCAAGCACAGAATGCCGACGTCATCTGCCTGCAGGACACCCGCGCCTCCGCCTTTGAACTGGACGATCCAGCCTTCCAACTGGATGGCTACTTCCTTTATGCCTGCGAAGCCGAAGTTCCTGCCCAAGGTGGCGTGGCTTTGTATTCGCGGTTGCAACCGAAGGCAGTCATCAGCGGTCTCGGCTTCGAGACGGCCGACCGCTACGGGCGTTACCTGCAAGCCGATTTCGACAAGGTCAGCATCGCGACCTTGCTGCTCCCTTCGGGGCAGAACGGCGATGAAGACTTGAACCAGAAGTTCAAGCTAATGGACGACTTCGCCCGTTATCTGGATAAACAGCGACGCAAACGTCGCGAGTACATTTACTGTGGCTCGCTGTACGTGGCGCAACAGAAGCTGGATATCAAGAACTGGCGCGACAGCCAGCAATCCCCGGGCTTCCTGGCGCCTGAACGCGCCTGGATGGACGAGATTGTCGGCAATATGGGGTATGTCGATGCCCTGCGCGAAGTCAGCCGTGAAGGCGACCAGTACAGCTGGTGGCCGGACAACGAACAGGCTGAGATGCTCAACCTGGGCTGGCGTTTCGACTACCAGTTGCTGACCCCGGGCCTGCGTCGCTTTGTTCGCAGCGCACGCCTGCCACGTCAGCCACGGTTCTCGCAGCACGCACCGCTGATCGTGGACTACGACTGGACGCTGACCATCTAAGCCCTGTTTCGCAGACACAAAAAGCGGACATCGCTCAGGCCTGTGAAAATCCGGCAGTCAGCTAGCCGGAAGAAAAAATGCCCGTATCGCAAGATACGGGCATTTTTTATGGATCGTCAGCAGTGATCGAACCTTCAAGAAGCAGCAAAGAACGGCAGCGCAAGGTACAGCTTGATCACGATGACATTAATGATGTCGATGAAGAAAGCGCCCACCATTGGCACCACCAGGAACGCTATCTGCGAAGGCCCGTAACGCTGAGTCACCGCCTGCATGTTCGCGATGGCCGTTGGCGTGGCACCCAGTCCGAAACCACAGTGTCCTGCCGCCAGCACCGCCGCATCGTAGTTGCTACCCATGACTCTGAACGTCACAAAAATAGCAAAGAGAGCCATGACCAACGTTTGCGCAGCCAGGATGATGAAGAACGGAAACGCCAGTGAAGCCAGATCCCACAGCTTGAGCGACATCAGAGCGATCGCCAGAAACAGTGACAAGCTGACATTCCCCAGCACCGAGACTTCACGCTCAAACACCTGATACAAGCCAAGTGCTGAAAGTCCGTTGCGCAAAACCACACCCACGAACAACACGCAAACGAAGGTCGGCAACTCAAATGCGGTTTCGCGCAGCGCGCCATTCAGGAGCGTGCCTGCCAGCAAGCTGACCGCAATCAGAGCGAGCGTCTCGATAAACGTAAAGGGCGTGATCGAGCGCTCTTTGTTCGGCTGCTCAAAACCCTTCGGCATCCGTGGCTTTTCTTGCTCAAGGCCGGGTGTCTGGACACGCTTGATGAGCAGGCGAGCGACCGGCCCCCCAATCAAACCGCCCAACACCAAGCCAAACGTCGCAGAGGCCATCGCTAGTTCAGAGGCGGAAGCCAGGCCAAACTTCTCACTGAACGTCGCCCCCCACGCAGCGCCGGTACCGTGACCGCCCGCCAACGTAATCGAGCCGGTCAGCAGACCCATTAACGGATCGAGCCCCAACGCCTTTGCGAGCCCGATGCCCATGGCGTTCTGGATCACCAAAAGCCCGGTGACCGCCAATACAAAAACTCCTACTACGCGCCCGCCTTTCTTCAGGCTGGCGAAGTCTGCACTCAAGCCAATGGTGGCAAAAAACGCCAACATCAAGGGAGCCTGCAGTGAAGTATCAAACCGGACTTCAATATCAAAAAGGCGCAAAACCAAAAGCACCAAGGCAACCACCAGGCCGCCTGCTACAGGCTCAGGGATATTGTAGGTGCGTAAAAAACCAACGCGTGTGACAAGACCACGCCCCAGTAACAGGACTAAAGAGGCGGCAACCAGTGTTCCATAAAAATCGAGCTGAACCATTGGGATAATCTTGAATATATATTCAGGGGCGAACTTTTTACCTGGACACGCCTCTGAGCAGGTTGATCGTCGCAACCCTGATTAGTTTAGATTCAAAGACCGTCAATGGTCTGAATATGACGAAATGTTTCTTGGCGGAATTTACTTGGGGCAACTTTATCAACCGCCAAGTCTCGCTGCCAAGCACATAGGCCGAGCTGAAGCCTAGCAGTTGTGACTAAAAGTGTAAGAACGATAGGTGCACGGCAAACACCGGCGGCGTCTGGATACAATCAATGGCCAGGGAACTTTATCTGTTGCCGGAAAAACAAATGCCCTGATAATTCAGGGCATTGGCTTTAAACCGTAGCGAACTGTGTTTTCACGCAGTTAGATTGCTGCCGGTTTTATTGCGCACGCTGATATTCCAGGCGGCAGCCGGACTGGTCATTATTTGATCAACCGCCAAGTGAATGGGTAACGGTAGGGAAACCCTTCATTGGCCTTCACGCCAGCAATGATCGTCAGCACCAACGCACCAATTGCGACCAGACCCAACAGGAAGAACCCGACAATCACCACCATCAGCAGGAAGCAGATGGCGGAAGCAATGGCGACGGTGATCTGAAAATTCAGCGCCTCTTTGCCCTGCGCATCAATGAACGGGTCCATCTCGCGCTTCATCTGCCAGAGAATCAGCGGGCCGATCAGCGTACCGAACGGAATCCAGATCCCCAGCAAGGCGGACAAGTGACAAAACATCGCCCACTGCCGAACTTCTTTGCTCGGGGTGGGAAGTACCTGCTGTTCATCACTCATAGCGTCCTCCTTGTGTGGTTCCATCCAATCAGTCGGCCAGTGCAGCCTTCTGCAGGTCGAAGATTTCGGTCATGCCTTTCTTCGCCAGTTCCAGCATAGCGTTCAGCTCTTCCGGCTGGAACGGCGCGCCTTCGGCAGTGCCCTGGACCTCGATGAAACCGCCCGTGCTGGTCATCACCACGTTCAGGTCGGTCTCGGCAGCCGAGTCTTCCAGGTAATCGAGGTCAAGCACAGGCTCGCCCTGATACATGCCGACGGAGACGGCAGCGATCATTTGCTTGAGCGGGTCGCCGCCTTTCAGGCCGCCGCGCTTCTTGATGACTTTCAAGGCATCGACCAAGGCAACCATGGCGCCGGTGATGGAGGCAGTGCGAGTGCCGCCGTCTGCCTGGATCACGTCGCAGTCGACGTACAGGGTCACGTCGCCCAGCTTGGACATGTCCAGCGAAGCGCGCAGGGAACGACCGATCAGGCGCTGGATTTCCAGGGTGCGGCCGCCTTGCTTGCCACGGCTCGCTTCACGCTGGTTACGCTCGCCGGTGGCGCGCGGCAGCATGCCGTATTCGGCGGTCAACCAGCCCTGGCCCTGACCTTTGAGGAAACGCGGCACGCCGTTTTCGACGCTGACGGTGCAGATGACTTTGGTATCACCGAACTCGACCAGTACAGAACCCTCGGCGTGTTTGGTGTAGTTGCGGGTAATGCGGATCGAGCGGAGCTGATCGGCAGCGCGACCACTTGGACGTTTCATAGGGAATACCTGTACGGAGGACGGAAAACTGCCGAGCATTATAGAGCCGCCGGCCACGACTGGGCACTTCTAAAAAATTCGCCCGACGACCGAAGGCCCTGAACAGCGCTTTGCCGACGGCCTGCAGCTCTTTGTGACAGCGTGTGTTTGGGCGCATCCGCCCCACTGAGCTACAATCCTGCGCCTTTGCTGCCTGTCGGCTTTCATTCACAGATATCGGGTCCGCGAAACCTTTGGTAACGCATCGACCCGACTTGCGAGGTACCTCCATGGTGCACAGCATGACCGCCTTCGCCCGCGTAGAAAAAGCCGGCACCCAAGGCACCCTGAGCTGGGAGCTGCGCTCGGTCAACAGCCGCTACCTGGAGCCGCACTTGCGTCTGCCGGAATCCTTTCGGGATCTCGAAGGCGCCGTCCGCGAGGCCCTGCGCCAAGGCATTTCCCGGGGCAAGCTTGAATGCACCCTGCGCTTCACCGAAGAAAACACCGATAAACCGCTGCAAGTAGACCGCGAGCGCGCCGCGCAATTGGTCGCCGCCGCCGAGACGATCGCCAGCCTGATCAAAAATCCTGCGGCGCTCAACCCGCTGGAAGTGCTGGCCTGGCCTGGCGTACTGGTGGGCGATGCCACGGACCCGCAAGCCTTGAATGCCGAAGCATTGGCGCTGTTCAACGAAGGCCTGAAAGAACTCAAGGCTGGCCGCGAGCGCGAAGGCGCGGAGCTGGCACGACTCATCAGCGATCGCCTGACCTCCATTGAAGAAGACGTCGTTACCCTGCGCGAACTGGTTCCGCAGATGCTCGCCACCCAGCGCCAGAAAGTCCTCGACCGCTTCGCCGACATGAAAGCCGACCTGGACCCGCAGCGGCTGGAACAGGAAATGGTCATGCTCGCGCAAAAGAGCGACGTCGCCGAAGAACTGGATCGCCTGAGCACTCACATCATCGAAGTTCGCCGGGTGCTCAAATCCGGCGGCGCTGCTGGTCGGCGCCTGGACTTCCTGATGCAGGAACTCAACCGCGAAGCCAACACACTGGGCTCCAAAGCCTTCGACCCGCGCAGCACCCAAGCGGCGGTCAACCTCAAGGTGTTGATCGAGCAGATGCGCGAACAAGTGCAGAATATTGAGTAAGGCAAACCCGACATGACCCACAGCACCGGCACCCTGTACATCATTTCCGCCCCTTCGGGCGCGGGCAAGAGCAGCCTGGTCAAGGCCTTGACCGACGCCGATCAGGAGATCCGCGTCTCGGTCTCCCACACCACCCGAGCCATGCGCCCCGGTGAAGTGAATGGCGTGAACTAYMACTTCGTCTCMCGCGARRMGTTCGTGAAGATGRKYGAGCACGGGGAYTTCCTGGAGCGCGCCGAAGTGTTCGGCAATCTCTATGGCACCTCGCAAAGCCACCTGCAACAGACCCTGGACGCAGGCCACGACCTGATTCTGGAAATCGATTGGCAAGGTGCAGAGCAAGTGCGCAAGTTGATGCCTCAGGCCCGCTCGATCTTCATTCTGCCGCCGTCCCTGCAGGCCTTGCACCAGCGCCTGAACAATCGCGGCCAGGACAGCAACGAAGTCATCGAAGGCCGGATGCGCGAAGCCGTCAGCGAAATGAGCCACTACGTCGACTACGATTACCTGATCATCAACGACGATTTCGCCCACGCGCTGAGTGATTTGCAGGCAATTTTCCGTGCCAATCAGCTGCATCAGAAGCGTCAGCAGCAGCGTAACGGAAAGCTTTTGGCTGAATTGCTCGGCTAATCAGCACTTCCCAAAACCGCTGCAAGGGCTTTACATTGGCACTTGCAGCGCGTTGAAGGGCTTGGTCAAAAAATCAGCGCTTCCCTAATCGCTGGTGATTTTTTAAACTGTCTAGTCCGCTCGCCCACCCGGGCAGCGCGCATAATGCATTCGCTCCGAGGAATACCATGGCCCGCGTAACCGTTGAAGACTGCCTAGATCACGTGGAAAACCGTTTTGAGCTGGTCATGCTCTCTACCAAACGTGCCCGTCAATTGGCCACCGGCGGCAAAGAGCCGAAGCTGGCTTGGGAAAATGACAAACCTACAGTAATGGCGCTACGTGAAATCGCCGCCGGCGTAATGAACTATGCCGTCATCGCCGAAGCTGAAATCGTCGAAGACGAACCGCTGTTCGCAGCGTTCGAGGACGAGTCCAACGAGGCCGTCTAAGCCTATGCCTGGTCGACGTAGCACGGCGCGGGGTCATAGCGAACGGCAGGAGTTATCATGCCGAGCATAGACGCCCTCGCCGATCGCTTATCGACCTACCTCGGCAAGGACCAGGTCAACCTGGTCCGCCGAGCGTACTTCTACGCCGAACAAGCCCACGACGGTCAACGCCGGCGTAGCGGTGAGGCGTACGTCACGCATCCTCTTGCGGTGGCGAATATTCTTGCCGACATGCACATGGACCATCAGAGCCTGATGGCCGCGATGCTGCATGACGTGATCGAAGACACCGGTATTGCCAAAGAGGCGCTCCAAGCGCAGTTCGGTGAAACCGTGGCCGAACTGGTCGACGGGGTCAGCAAACTGACCCAGATGAACTTCGAGACCAAAGCCGAAGCCCAGGCCGAAAACTTCCAGAAAATGGCCATGGCCATGGCCCGCGACATTCGCGTGATCCTGGTCAAGCTCGCCGACCGCTTGCACAACATGCGCACGCTGGAAGTTCTGTCCGGTGAAAAACGTCGGCGGATCGCCAAGGAAACCCTTGAAATCTATGCGCCCATCGCCAACCGGCTGGGCATGCACGCCATCCGCATAGAATTCGAAGACCTCGGCTTCAAGGCCATGCACCCGATGCGTTCCGCGCGAATCAACCAGGCGGTCAAGCGCGCCCGGGGCAACCGCAAGGAAATCGTCAACAAGATCGAAGAGTCTCTCAGCCACTGCCTGGCCATCGATGGCATTCAGGGCGAGGTCAGCGGTCGCCAGAAACATCTCTACGGCATCTACAAGAAAATGCGCGGCAAGCGTCGGGCCTTCAACGAGATCATGGACGTGTACGCGTTCCGGATCATCGTCGACAAGGTCGACACCTGCTACCGCGTGCTGGGTGCTGTACATAATTTGTACAAACCATTGCCGGGGCGCTTCAAGGATTACATCGCGATCCCCAAGGCCAACGGCTATCAGTCGCTGCACACCACGCTGTTCGGCATGCACGGTGTTCCGATCGAGATCCAGATCCGCACCCGTGAAATGGAAGAGATGGCCAACAACGGCATTGCCGCCCATTGGCTGTACAAATCCAGCGGCGACGAGCAGCCAAAAAGCACTCATGCCCGCGCCCGCCAGTGGGTCAAAGGCGTGCTGGAAATGCAGCAACGGGCCGGCAATTCGCTGGAATTCATCGAAAGCGTGAAGATCGACCTGTTCCCCGACGAGGTCTACGTATTCACGCCCAAAGGCCGGATCATGGAGCTGCCCAAAGGCTCCACGGCGGTCGACTTTGCTTACGCGGTGCACACCGACGTGGGCAACAGCTGCATAGCCTGCCGGATCAATCGTCGTCTCGCACCGCTGTCCGAACCGCTGCAAAGCGGTTCCACGGTCGAGATCGTCAGCGCTCCCGGCGCTCGACCGAACCCGGCGTGGCTCAACTTCGTGGTCACCGGCAAGGCGCGGACGCACATCCGCCATGCGCTGAAACTGCAACGCCGCTCCGAGTCCATCAGCCTCGGCGAACGCCTGTTGAACAAGGTGCTGAACGGCTTCGACAGTTCGCTGGAAAAAATTGCCGCCGAGCGCGTCAAGGCGATGCTTGCCGAATACCGCCTGGAATTGATTGAAGATTTGCTGGAAGACATCGGCCTGGGCAATCGCATGGCTTACGTGGTTGCCCGCCGCCTGCTCGGCGAAGGCGAACAATTGCCAAGCCCGGAAGGTCCGCTGGCGATTCGCGGCACCGAAGGCCTGGTACTCAGTTACGCCAAATGCTGCACGCCGATTCCAGGGGACCCGATTGTCGGGCACCTGTCCGCCGGCAAAGGCATGGTGGTGCACCTGGACAACTGCCGCAACATCAGCGAAATCCGCCACAACCCGGAAAAATGCATCCAGCTCTCATGGGCCAAGGATGTCACCGGCGAATTCAATGTCGAACTGCGCGTCGAGCTGGAACACCAGCGCGGCCTGATCGCCCTGCTGGCCAGCAGCGTCAACGCGGCCGACGGCAATATCGAAAAAATCAGCATGGACGAGCGCGATGGTCGCATCAGCGTGGTTCAACTGGTGGTCAGCGTGCACGACCGTGTGCACCTGGCCCGCGTGATCAAGAAACTGCGCGCCTTGACCGGGGTGATTCGCATCACCCGCATGCGTGCGTAAAGCCCACTCTTACAAGGAGTCATTCATGACCAAGACTGTTATCACCAGCGACAAGGCCCCGGCCGCCATCGGTACTTACTCCCAGGCGATCAAGGCTGGCAACACCGTTTACATGTCGGGTCAAATTCCTCTGGACCCAAAAACCATGGAACTGGTTGAAGGCTTCGAAGCCCAGACCGTCCAGGTGTTCGAGAACCTCAAAGCCGTAGCCGAAGCGGCCGGTGGTTCGTTCAAAGACATCGTCAAACTGAACATCTTCCTCACCGACCTGAGCCACTTCGCCAAGGTCAACGAGATCATGGGCAAGTACTTTGACCAGCCTTACCCTGCCCGCGCCGCCATCGGCGTAGCCGCCCTGCCAAAGGGTTCGCAGGTTGAGATGGATGCCATTCTGGTCATCGAGTAATACGTCCGGCGCAGCCCTCTAAAGGTTGCGCCGATCTTGTCTTGAAAGGATTCCACCATGCGCCATGCGCTAGCTCTCTCGCTGGCCGCCCTACTCTTGGGCGGTTGTGCCAGCAACCCTGCCGACCGTGACATCAGCGGCACCTGGATCAATCAGGTGGCAATCGATGCTGCAGCCAAAGGCGGCCCCCTGCGCGAAGCGCTCCAGGCCTATGGCCCGAACCTGGAATGGGACATCAACACCAAGGCCGGTCAGGCCCGCTACACCAATGGTTTTGAAAACGTCGACGGCAAGCTGCTGGGCGAAAAATCCGGCGCATGGAAAATCGATTTTTACGGCAGTTCCGGCAGCGAACTGAAACGTGACGGCAAGCAACTGAGCCAGTCCGAGACTGAGAACGAGTCGGAGCAGGTTTTCGACCGCGCGCAGGTGCAGGTACCGGAGGGCGCACCGATCGGCGCGAGCTTCGAACGTGCGCTGTACACGGCTTACATGGGCGGTAGCTGGAAAGTTCTCAACGGCAATGGCGAAGGCGGTACGGTCCAGTTTCAGGCTGACGGCCAGGTGATCGGCCTGCCCGGCGCTGACCGTTATGCCCTGTGCCTGGCGGGCGACTGCGCCTCCATGAGCGGCGGCCACGACAGCCTGTGGTTACAGCTGAACGGCCAAGGCAGCCCATGGATTTTTGCCCGCAAAGGCAAAGAGCTGGAAATTTTCCAGGCAATCAACTCCGCCCAGCAGGATGAGCAGCCGACCTACATGCCTGGTGATCGCAAGTGGTTGCTGGAAAAGCAGTAACCCGCCCTTAAGGCCAACGCAAAACCAATGTGGGAGTGAGCCTGCTCGCGATAGCGGAGTGTCAGTCGACATCAATTTTGACTGTTACTCCGCTATCGCGAGCAGGCTCGCTCCCACATTTTGTTTTGGGGTGTTTGGAAGTCAGTCGCGACCTTCGAGGATCGCGGCATAACCTTCGCGATAGCTTGGGTACTTCGGCGCCCAGCCCAAGGCCTTTGCCCGGGCATTGCCGCAACGCTTGCTGCCAGTACGCCGCACGGTCGCGTCGTCATCCCACTCCGTCACGCCCAGATACTCACGCAACCAGCCCACCACTTCCGCCAACGGTGCGGGCGCGTCGTCGACGCCTATATAGACATCATCCAGCGCCTCACCGCGACGATCTGCCTCAAGCAGAAACGCCATCAACCCCGCCGCATCGTCAGCGTGAATGCGATTGCCGTACAAAGGCGGATCGATGGCCACGCGATAACCCCGCCGCACCTGCGTCAGCAGCCACTCGCGGCCAGGGCCGTAAATGCCGGTCAAGCGCACGATGCTCGCCGGAATACCGCTTTTGAGTGCGACCTGCTCAGCCTCCAGCATCAACCGACCTGAATAACCTGCGGGAACGGTCTGCGAGGATTCGTCGACCCACTCGCCATCTTGCTGACCATACACACTGCTGCTGGAAACAAACAGCAGGCGTTCCGGCACCTGACCGTAATCGTCCAGCCACTCCAGCACATGCTTCAACCCCTGCACATAAGCGGCGCGATATCCGGCTTCATCGTGGTCGGTGGCCGCCGCGCAATACACCAGGTAATCCACCGCACCGACTGGCCAGGTCGCCGGGCATTCTTCATTGAACAAGTCGCCGGCAACGCCAATGACCCCCTCGGGCAGGCGAGAGACGTCACGCCTCAGGCCATGAACCTCCCACCCGCTAGCCACCAATTGCGTGGCCAGGCGACTGCCGACATCACCGCAACCGGCGATCAAAACTGAGGGCGTGGACATCAGAAAACTCCCATCGGAAAGACACAGACTAGCGCCAGCAATGGACGAGCGGCTAGCAATGCAAGAAAAAAAGAGACTCTATTACTTTTGTTAACAAGAATTACTTGCAATAATGCACGCCACTTTTGTTCTCGGCCTCACGAGGCCTGGAAGAACATTACCCGTCTTTTTCTCTCAGGTCCGGCCAGCATGACACGCAATCAATTCTCCGCTTCGCCAACCAAAAGCCCTCGCGCCTGGCGTGCAGTGGCTGCTCTGTTGCTCAGCCTGATGCTGGCACCGACCGCCGCTTTCGCTGACGCACAAGCACCCGCCACTCCAGCCACCGCCGTGGCTCCGGCTCCGGCTCCGGCGCCAGTCGATCCTGCCGCCCCAGTCGCCGCTCCGGCCGCGACCGATCCGGCCCTGGCTGTAGCCGCCGAAGACGCTCCTGAGGTGCTCGAAGCCGACAACACCCTGGGCATGGCCCATGACCTGTCGCCGTGGGGCATGTATCAGAACGCCGACATCATCGTGAAAATCGTGATGATCGGCCTGGCCATCGCCTCGATCATCACCTGGACCATCTGGATCGCCAAGGGCTTTGAGCTGATGGGCGCCAAGCGTCGTCTGCGCAGCGAAATCGTCCACCTGAAAAAAGCCACCACCCTTAAAGAAGCCAGCGCTTCGGCGACCAAGGAGGGCACCCTTGCCAACCTGCTGGTTCACGACGCTCTGGAAGAAATGCGCCTGTCGGTCAACAGCCGCGAAAAAGAAGGCATCAAGGAACGTGTTGCCTTCCGCCTTGAGCGTCTCGTCGCGGCCTGCGGTCGCAACATGAGCAGCGGCACCGGCGTCCTCGCCACCATCGGTTCCACCGCCCCGTTCGTGGGTCTGTTCGGTACCGTATGGGGCATCATGAACAGCTTCATCGGCATCGCCAAAACCCAGACCACCAACCTCGCTGTCGTGGCACCCGGCATCGCCGAAGCCCTGCTGGCGACCGCGCTGGGTCTGGTTGCAGCGATCCCGGCCGTGGTGATCTACAACGTCTTCGCCCGCTCCATCGCGGGTTACAAGGCACAAGTGTCCGACGCCTCGGCTGAAGTCCTGCTGCTGGTCAGCCGCGACCTCGATCACCTGCCGACCACCGAGCGCTCCACGCAACCGCACATGGTCAAAGTAGGGTAATCAGCCATGGGCTTGCATTTAAAAGAAGGCGCAGACGACGATCTGGCCGAGAACCACGAAATCAACGTCACGCCGTTTATCGACGTGATGCTGGTGCTGTTGATCATCTTCATGGTGGCCGCCCCGCTGGCCACCGTGGACATCAAGGTCGACCTGCCCGCCTCCAGCGCCAAGCCGGCGCCACGCCCGGAGAAACCGGTGTTCCTCAGCGTCAAGGCTGACCAGCGCCTGTTCCTCGGCGAAGACGAAGTGAAGGCCGAAACACTCGGCGCCACTCTTGACGCCAAGACCCAGGGCAAGAAAGACACGACGATCTTCTTCCAGGCCGACAAAGGCGTGGATTACGGCGACCTGATGAGCGTGATGGACAACCTGCGCTCCGCCGGTTACCTGAAGGTGGGTCTGGTCGGGCTTGAGTCGGCAGTCAAGAAATGATCACGACGCGCCATAAGCTGACGCGTTACGGCGGGAGCCTGGCCGTGGTGCTGGGCGTTCACGCACTGGCCATCGCGCTGGCGCTGAACTGGACCTCGCGCCCGCCGATCGAGTTGCCACCGCAGGCCATGATGGTCGAGCTGGCACCGGTTCCGGCACCGCCACCGCCTGCTCCGCCAAAAGTCATCACGCCGCCGCAGCCACCGGCCCCGGTGGAAGAGCTGCCGATCCCGAAACTGGCTGAAGTGCCCAAGGCCGAGATTGCCGTGCCCAAGCCGGTCAAACCCAAGCCCAAGCCGCAACCGCCAAAGCCTGTGGAGAAAAAGCCGGAGCCGCCGAAGGAGAAGCCGTCCGAGGAAAAACCTAGCGACGCGCAACCGACCAATGCGCCGACGGAGAAATCCGCACAACCGGTACAAGGTCCATCAGCCGAACAACAGGYAGCCAAGGCCAGTTGGCAAGGCACCCTGCTCGCTCACCTGGCCAAGTACAAAAAGTACCCGGCCAGCGCGCAGGCACGGAACAAGGAAGGCCTCAACCGCCTGCGCTTCGTCGTTGATGGTGAAGGCAATGTGGTGTCGTTCGAACTGGTGACCCCCTCTGGCAATGCCGATCTGGACCGGGCCACCCTGGAAATGATCCGCCGCGCCCAGCCACTGCCCAAGCCGCCGGCCGACATGCTGACCAACGGCGCCATCGAAATCGTTGCACCGTTTGTTTACTCACTGGAAAAACGCCGACGTTAAGTCACCGACAAACCCATGTGGGAGCGAGCCTGCTSGCGAAGAGGCCATTACATTCAACATCTTCGTTGACTGTTACACCGCCTTCGCSAGCAGGCTCGCTCCCACAGGGACATACAGCGGCCATATAGGCACCGAAAGGTGCCTTTCGTGTATCTGCCAGCGGCAAACACGCATTACCCGGTGTCACTCAACACACTCACTCTGATAACGTGCGTCTATCGATTGCAGCCGTTATGCTTGGCGCGCAACTACATGGACGCTTGCTATGACCCTCACAGAATTACGCTACATCGTTACCCTCGCCCAAGAGCAGCACTTCGGCCACGCGGCCGAGCGTTGCCACGTCAGTCAACCGACCCTGTCGGTGGGCGTGAAAAAGCTTGAAGACGAACTCGGTGTGCTGATTTTCGAGCGCAGCAAGAGTGCCGTGCGCCTGACCCCGGTCGGTGAAGGCATTGTCGCCCAGGCGCAAAAAGTCCTGGAGCAAGCCCAAGGCATCCGCGAACTGGCCCAGGCCGGCAAGAACCAGCTGACCGCCCCGCTGAAAGTCGGCGCGATCTACACTGTCGGCCCGTACCTGTTCCCGCACCTGATTCCACAACTGCACCGGGTCGCCCCGCAGATGCCGTTGTACATCGAAGAAAACTTCACCCACGTGCTGCGCGACAAACTGCGCAACGGCGAGCTCGACGCGATCATCATCGCCCTGCCGTTCAACGAAGCCGACGTCCTGACCCTGCAGCTCTACGACGAGCCGTTCTACGTCCTGATGCCGGCCCAGCACCCGTGGACCCAGAAAGAGTCCATCGACGCCAGCCTGCTCAACGACAAGAGCCTGTTGCTGCTTGGCGAAGGCCACTGCTTCCGCGACCAAGTGCTGGAAGCCTGCCCGACCCTGGCCAAAGGCAACGACGGCGCCAAGCACACCACGGTGGAGTCCAGCTCCCTGGAAACCATCCGCCACATGGTCGCCTCCGGCCTTGGCATTTCGATCCTGCCGCTATCGGCAGTCGACAGCCATCACTACGCCCCCGGCATCATCGAAGTGCGCCCACTTACACCGCCGGTGCCGTTTCGCACCGTGGCCATTGCCTGGCGCGCGAGCTTCCCGCGTCCGAAAGCCATCGAGATTCTCGCTGACTCCATTCGTCTGTGCTCGGTGGCCAAGCCTTCCGCGCCGGTTGCTGCGGCTTAAGTCGCTGTCATGAGCGAGTTGTCGCAAGTGTCGGTGACGGCACTCAAGGGTGTCGGCGAGGCCATGGCCGAGAAACTGGCCAAGGTCGGCCTGGAGAATCTTCAGGACGTGCTGTTTCACCTGCCGCTGCGCTATCAGGACCGCACCCGCGTGGTCCCGATTGGCCAATTGCGACCGGGGCAAGACGCCGTGATCGAAGGCACCGTCAGCGGTGCTGACGTGGTCATGGGCCGTCGCCGAAGCCTCGTCGTTCGTCTGCAAGATGGCACCGGCGGGCTCAGTCTGCGCTTCTACCATTTCAGCAACGCCCAGAAAGAAGGCCTTAAACGTGGCACGCGGGTTCGCTGCTACGGCGAAGCGCGGCCCGGCGCCTCGGGGCTGGAAATCTATCACCCGGAATACCGCGCCATTACCGGCGACGAGCCACCGCCGGTGGATGAAACCCTGACCCCGGTGTACCCCCTCACCGAAGGCCTGACCCAACAGCGTTTGCGCCAGCTGTGCATGCAAACCCTGACGATGCTCGGCCCGACCAGCCTGCCTGACTGGCTGCCAACCGAACTGGCGCGCGACTATCAACTCGCGCCGCTGGCCGACGCGATCCGCTACCTGCATCACCCGCCCGCCGATGCCGACGTCGACGAACTCGCCCTCGGTCATCATTGGGCGCAGCACCGTCTGGCCTTCGAAGAGCTGCTGACCCATCAACTGTCCCAGCAGCGCCTGCGCGAGAGCATGCGCTCCCTGCGCGCACCGGCGATGCCGAAAGCCACCCAGCTGCCGGCCAAGTACCTGGCCAATCTGGGCTTTGCACCGACCGGTGCCCAGCAACGGGTCGGCAACGAAATCGCCTACGACCTGAGCCAGCACGAGCCGATGCTGCGCCTGATTCAGGGCGACGTTGGCGCGGGTAAAACCGTAGTCGCCGCCCTCGCCGCGCTTCAGGCGCTGGAAGCCGGTTATCAAGTCGCACTGATGGCGCCCACTGAAATCCTCGCCGAACAACACTTCATCACCTTCAAGCGCTGGCTCGAACCGCTGGGCATCGAAGTCGCGTGGCTGGCCGGCAAGCTCAAGGGCAAAAACCGCGTGGCCGCACTGGAACAAATCGCCAGCGGCACGCCGATGGTGGTCGGCACCCACGCGCTGTTCCAGGACGAAGTACAGTTCAAGAACCTCGCGCTGGTGATCATCGACGAACAACACCGCTTCGGCGTGCAGCAACGTCTGGCGCTGCGACAGAAAGGCGTCGGCGGGCGCATGTGTCCGCATCAATTGATCATGACCGCCACACCGATTCCTCGGACGCTGGCCATGAGTGCCTACGCCGACCTCGACACCTCGATCCTCGACGAACTGCCGCCCGGCCGCACGCCGGTCAACACCGTGTTGATTACCGACACTCGGCGCGTTGAAGTCATCGAACGGGTGCGTGGTGCCTGCGCTGATGGGCGTCAGGCCTATTGGGTGTGCACGCTGATTGAAGAGTCGGAAGAGCTGACCTGCCAGGCTGCCGAAACCACCTATGAAGACCTCACCGCCGCCCTCGGCGAGTTGAAGGTCGGGCTGATCCACGGGCGCATGAAACCAGTGGAAAAAGCCGCCGTTATGGCCGAGTTCAAGGCCGGCAACCTGCAATTGCTGGTCGCCACCACGGTGATCGAAGTCGGCGTCGACGTGCCAAACGCCAGCCTGATGATCATCGAAAACCCCGAACGCCTCGGCCTCGCACAATTGCACCAGTTGCGCGGCCGTGTCGGTCGAGGCAGCGCGGCCAGTCATTGCGTGCTGCTCTACCATCCGCCGTTGTCGCAGATCGGTCGTCAGCGCCTCGGCATCATGCGTGAAACCAACGACGGTTTTGTCATCGCCGAAAAAGACCTCGAACTGCGCGGCCCCGGCGAAATGCTCGGCACGCGCCAGACTGGCCTGCTGCAATTCAAGGTCGCCGACCTGATGCGCGACGCCGATCTATTACCCGCCGTGCGCGACGCCGCCCAAGCCTTGCTGGAGCGCTGGCCGGACCATGTCAGCCCGTTGCTCGACCGCTGGCTGCGCCATGGGCAGCAATACGGACAAGTGTGAGCACCGTCGCAAGTTGTGGACCAGACCGTTGAACAAGCTGGCTATACTCGCGCAACTGTTTGAATACGGATACAGACAATGACTGAAGCTGCCCTTGCCCCGGGAACCCTGCACGCTCCGTCTGTTATTCGGCTGCTGCTGGGCAAGTTGGGCATTGCCTACGAAGAAGTGCGGGACCACCTCGGCCTGAACGCCTCGCGCAAAGTGCAGGCCGTTCTGGTGGAAGACGCAGTCGGCGCCTTGATGGTGCTGTTCCCGCAAAGCCAATTGCTGAATCTCAATCGCCTCGCCGAACTGACCGGCCGCCGCCTCACCGCCGTGCCACCCAAACGCTTGGTAAAAATGCTCGGCAAACACAGCCTGAGCCTGCTGCCCGGCCTGCCGGCGCTGACCACTTCGCCGTGCCTCTACGAAGAAAGCCTGCTGCGCGAACCGAAGCTGCTGATCAACTCGGGCGAACCGGGCCTGCTGCTGGAAATCACCAGCGAAGACTTCAAAACCATGCTGACCAAGGCCAGCGCCGCCAACTTCGGCGAGAACCTGACCAGCATCCGCCCGAACCTCGACCGCCCCGACGATGACCGCAAGGAAATCACCCAGGCCGTCCAGGCCTTCACCGCGCGGCGCATCCAGCAACGTCTGGAAGAAACCATCGAGATTCCGCCGCTGGCCGAAACCGCGCAAAAAATCATCAAACTGCGCGTCGACCCCAATGCCACCATCGACGACATCACCAGCGTGGTCGAAACCGACCCGGCGCTGGCCGCGCAAGTCGTGAGCTGGGCTGCGTCGCCGTACTACGCCTCGCCGGGCAAAATTCGTTCCGTGGAAGACGCGATTGTGYGGGTGCTGGGTTTCGACCTGGTGATCAACCTCGCGCTGGGCCTGGCCCTGGGCAAAACCCTGAGCCTGCCCAAAGACCGCCCGCAACACACCACGCCGTACTGGCAGCAGTCGATCTACACCGCCGCCGTCATCGAAGGCCTGACCCGCGCCATGCCACGCGCCCAGCGCCCGGAAGCCGGCCTGACCTACCTCGCCGGCCTGTTGCACAACTTCGGCTACCTCCTGCTGGCCCACGTCTTCCCGCCGCACTTCTCGCTGATCTGCCGCCACCTGGAAGTCAACCAGCACCTGTGCCACAGCTTTGTGGAACAACACCTGCTCGGCATCAGCCGCGAACAGATTGGCGCGTGGCTGATGCGTCACTGGGCCATGCCGGAAGAACTCGCCGCCGCCCTGCGCTTCCAGCACGACCCGCATTACGACGGCGACTACGCCGAATACCCGAACCTCGTGTGCCTGTCCGTGCGCCTGCTACGCGCTCGCGGCATCGGCTCCGGCCCGGATGAAGACATCCCCGACGCCCTGCTGGAGCGCGTTGGTTTGAGCCGTGAAAAAGCTAACGACGTGGTCACTAAAGTGCTTGAGGCTGAAGTCCTGCTGCGAGAACTGGCTTCGCAGTTCAGCCAGGGCTAAAAGCATCGTCGGAACGCCGCCCGGACCAAGCCACGCGCCCACAGGATTTAGGTACTCCCTGTGGGAGCTGGCTTGCCCGCGATGAATCCAACTCGGTCTTACTGACCACCTCAAGCGAGGTGGCGCAGTACATATCCCAGAAGAGGTGGAGGAGCAAAAGCGACATAACCGCTAACAACAACCCGGTTATCCGCCATCACTGTGCATCCCCTGAACATATCGATGCCGCTTTCGCTGTTGAAAACCGTCCATCCTTTACCCGCGTACGTTACATCCAGTGAGCCATCGAGCGTATACCGCGCTGTCACGACTGAACTGTTTTCGTCAACAAAAGCGCCGCCTCCTTGCCCACTGACAACCAGCTTTCCATCCATCTGTAGGACACAGCGCCGCCAGGAAACGCCGTGTTCCGTAAAACTGGAGAACAGCGGCTTTCCGTTGTTGAAAACAAGATTGAAACTTCCGCTGGGGTTTAGCGAAACAATCAAACCTTCGCGGTCGCCATTGTGGTCTGCGGTCCCCACTGCCACAACCCCACCGTCAGACTTCAAGGTCATTGACCCTAGGTCAAGCCACCGACTGCTGTCAGTGATGGTCACTACGCCGTTCTTTTTGTCACCAAAACTGGCATCGACTTTACCGTCCTGGTCATAGCGAATGACATAAACATCTGGGAACTCGTCGGAGGCCTCTCGGCTGAAATCGCCACAGACCAGAACTTTGCCGTCTTGCTGCACGGCCACACCAGCAGCGTAATTCCAGCGATGGGTGATACCCGGAAGCTCGACTAGTACAAAGCCTTTCTGATTAAAAGATGTGTCGAGTGAGCCATCCACATTAAGGCGCAGCGCAATCCCTTTCAGATGGTCGAATTCGAAAAAAACAGTGCTGACTAGAACGATCCTTCCATCCTGCTGACCGACAGCAGCAACCCCGACATCTCCCGCCCCTCGAGATGACTTTTCACCGTTTTTATCGTCATGGCGATGGGTAAGAA
>NZ_JBFUKU010000091.1:0-19031 GCF_056400685.1 Pseudomonas sp. P5_A12
CCCTGTATATAGAGAGGCGACTTCATCCGAGTAGCCATTGAACATCTGCGTGTCCCGCACATTCGGCTTGAACAACCCGCTGGGCAAACGACGCTCCCGCGCCTGAGTCCAGCGCGGATGATCAACCGTGGGATTCACATTCGCGTAGAAACCATACTCATCCGCAGCAATGCTCTGCCATGTCGTTTTCGGCTGCTCGCTGACCAGGCTGATACGCACAATGGATTTGATGCTCTTGAAGCCGTACTTCCAGGGCACCACCAGGCGCAGCGGCGCTCCATTCTGATTAGGCAACTCACGCCCGTACATGCCTACGGCCAGAATCGCCAGCGGGTTCATCGCCTCATCCAGACGCAGCCCTTCTACATACGGCCAGTCAATCAAGGCAAAACCTGACCGCTGACCCGGCATACTCTTGGGATCTTCCAGGGTTTCGAAACGAATGTACTTCGCCTTTGAGGTCGGCTCGACTTGCTTGAGCAAGGCCGAGATGGGGAACCCTATCCACGGAATGACCATCGACCACGCTTCAACACAACGAAGACGATAGATCCGCTCCTCCAACTGATAGGGCTTCATGAGGTCTTCCAGCGCATACCGCCCCGGCTTGCCCACTTCTCCATCCACCACCACGCTCCACGGCTCGGTCTTCAGTGCGCTTGCATTGGCAGCAGGGTCGCCTTTATCAGTACCGAACTCATAGAAGTTGTTGTAGTGGGTTGCATCTTTGTATGGCGTGATCGCTTCGTCCTTGACGAGGACCGCGCCCCATTTAGTAGAAGGAAGCTTTTCGGCAAACCAGGCCGGCGCTTTTCCAGACTCGACGTCCGCATAGCGTGCAGCCTCTTCGGCACTGGCCCAGCGCGGCAGGCTACTGGCCGCCAAACCTGCGACAGCGGCACCGAGAACATTACGACGAGATAGATAGAAGGATTCAGGCGTGACGTCCGACTCATGGCAGTCAGACGCTTTGGGGACTTTGATCAGCATGGCAACTCCGCAGCTTTGGAAAACAGTTGCACCAATAGACTGCGGAGTATGRGGGAAATTACATCACTCGGCGYTTTTGYGMCGACGMAGGYGCARCAGGTAYTGSAYMGGGCCSGAMGCCGCRTAGGCGAGGAAMACCAGCAGCAGAATGCGYGGYGGATCACTGAASACCACMGCAAAYACCAGCACCACCGCMAGAATCGCCACRAAAGGWACRCGCCCTTTCARGTCCAGCTCCTTGAAGCTGTTGTACTTGATGTTGCTGACCATCAGCATGCCRGCAGCTGCCACCATCAGCGCAACCAGGAAGGACATCTTCGATCCCTGAATACCGTAGTCACTGAACGCCCAGACAATCCCGGCGACCACACCCGCCGCAGCCGGACTGGCCAGGCCAATGAAGTAGCGTTTATCCGCGGTACCAACCTGAGTGTTGAAGCGTGCAAGACGCAATGCAGCTCCCGCGACATAGATGAAGGCGACCATCCAGCCGACCTTGCCCATATCACCCAAGGCCCAGCCAAACGCCAGCAACGCCGGCGCAACACCAAAGGCGACCATGTCTGACAGTGAGTCGTACTCAGCACCAAAAGCGCTCTGGGTATTGGTCATGCGAGCCACACGGCCATCAAGACCGTCGAGCACCATCGCCACGAAAATCGCGATCGCGGCAAAAGCAAAGTACTTGCTCGCAGTGCCCGAATCACCGGCACTCAACGCCGCCTGGGCACTCATTGAGTTGATGATGGAATAGAACCCTGCGAACAGGTTCGCAGTTGTAAACAGATTCGGCAGAAGATAGATACCACGATGCCGGACTTTACGGCCTTCAGCGTCATGCCCTTCTTCGATGTGCTCATCGATGGGCAGCAGGCTTTCGGCGTCAGGAGCCTGGTTTGGCTCTTCGGGGCGTTCGCTCATGGACGTTACCTTGCAACAGGATGGAAAGTTTTCGACAGGTGTTTGGGACGACGGTTCGGCCACAAACGATGCAGCTTTATACCAGAAGCGGCGATCCAAACGAAAAAACGCGGCCTAGGCCGCGTCTTCCGTACAAGGGCGTGACTTAGTTTTTGGCTTTGTCGACGATCTTGTTGGCACCGATCCACGGCATCATGGAGCGCAGTTGCTCGCCGATGATTTCGATACCGTGAGCGGCGTTGTTACGACKCTTGGCGGTCATCGAAGGATAGCCGGTTGCGCCTTCGCTGATGAACATCTTGGCGTATTCGCCGTCCTGAATACGTTTCAGGGCGTTGCGCATGGCCTGACGGGATTCAGCGTTGATCACTTCCGGACCAGTCACGTACTCGCCGTACTCAGCGTTGTTGGAGATCGAGTAGTTCATGTTGGCGATACCGCCTTCGTACATGAGGTCAACGATCAGTTTCAGTTCGTGCAGGCACTCGAAGTAGGCCATTTCCGGCGCGTAGCCAGCTTCAACCAGGGTTTCGAAACCGGCTTTGACCAGCTCAACAGTACCGCCACACAGAACGGCTTGTTCGCCGAACAGGTCGGTTTCAGTCTCGTCCTTGAAGGTGGTTTCGATGATGCCGGTACGACCGCCACCAACGCCAGCAGCGTAGGACAGCGCAACGTTCTTGGCGTTGCCGGAAGCGTCCTGATAGATAGCGATCAGGTCAGGGATGCCGCCGCCTTTGACGAACTCGGAACGAACGGTGTGGCCCGGTGCTTTCGGCGCGATCATGATCACGTCGAGGTCAGCGCGAGGAACAACCTGGTTGTAGTGGATCGCGAAGCCGTGGGAGAAGGCCAGGGTGGCGCCTTTCTTGATGTTCGGCTCGATTTCGTTCTTGTACAGGGCAGACTGGAACTCGTCCGGGGTCAGGATCATGACCAGGTCGGCAGCTGCAACAGCGGAAGCAACGTCGGTCACTTTCAGGCCGTGAGCTTCGGCTTTGGCAACAGTGGCCGAACCTTTACGCAGACCAACAGTAACGTCAACGCCGGAATCTTTCAGGTTGCACGCTTGAGCGTGGCCCTGGGAACCGTAACCGATGATGGCAACTTTCTTGCCCTGGATGATCGACAGGTCGCAGTCTTTTTCGTAATAAACTTTCATGAAATTCCCCTATATATCCAGGCCGTTCAGGCCATTCGCTAATTTGGTTTAGATGCTGAGTACTTTGTCGCCGCGGGCAATACCGGTTACGCCGCTACGGACGGTTTCCAGAATCGACGCAGTGCCAATGGACTGAATGAAGCTGTCGAGCTTGTCGCTGGTACCGGTCAGTTGAACGGTATACACGCTGGCGCTGACATCGACGATCTGCCCACGGTAAATATCGGTAGTGCGTTTGATCTCGGCACGCTGGGCGCCGGTGGCCTTGACCTTGACCAGCATCAGTTCGCGCTCGATGTGAGCACTCTCCGACAGGTCGACCAGTTTGACCACTTCGATCAACTTGTTCAGGTTCTTGGTGATCTGCTCGATGACTTCATCGTGGCCGACGGTGGTCAGCGTCAGACGCGACAGAGTCGGGTCTTCGGTTGGTGCCACGGTCAGGCTTTCGATGTTGTAGTTGCGCTGCGAGAACAGGCCGACTACACGAGACAGAGCGCCCGGTTCGTTTTCCAGAAGCAAGGAAATAATGTGTCGCATGATTAAGTACGCTCCGTCTTGCTCAGCCACATATCGCGCATGGAGCCGTCTTTGATCTGCATCGGATAGACGTGCTCGCTGGTGTCGACTGAAATATCCAGCACCACCAAGCGATCCTTCATGGCGAACGCCTCCTCCATCTTCGACTTCAAATCTTTCGAGTCGGTGATGCGCACGCCAACGTGACCATAGGCCTCTGCCAGCTTGACGAAATCAGGCAGCGATTCCATGTAGGAGTGCGAGTGACGGCTGCCGTAACTCATGTCTTGCCACTGGCGAACCATACCCAGAACGCCGTTGTTCAGGATGACGATTTTGACCGGCAAGCCATATTGCAGGCAGGTGGACAGTTCCTGAATGTTCATCTGGATGCTGCCCTCGCCCGTCACGCAGACAACGTCGGCATCCGGGAAGCTCAACTTGATCCCCATGGCCGCCGGGAAACCGAAGCCCATGGTGCCCAATCCACCGGAGTTGATCCAGCGGTTCGGCTTGTTGAACTTGTAGTACTGCGCCGCGAACATTTGGTGCTGGCCCACGTCGGAGGCCACAAAGGCATCGCCCTTGGTGACTTCGCACAGGGTTTCGATCACGGTCTGCGGCTTGATGACGCTGCCGTCGCCCTTGTCGTAAGGGAACAGGCCTCGATCACCGCGCCACTCATCAACCTGCTTCCACCAGCTGGCGACGGACTCTTTGTTCGGGGTCTCGCCGATTTCCTTGAGGATCGCGACCATTTCGGTCAAGACGCTCTCGACCGGGCCGACGATAGGCACGTCTGCCTTGATGGTCTTGGAAATCGAAGCCGGGTCGATGTCGATGTGAATGATCTTGGCATTCGGGCAGAACTTCGCCGGGCCGTTGATCACGCGGTCATCGAAACGCGCGCCGACCGCAAGGATCACGTCGGCATGGTGCATGGCCAGGTTGGCGGTGTAGCTGCCGTGCATGCCGAGCATGCCGATGAACTGACGGTCGGTGCCAGGGTAGGCACCCAGGCCCATCAGGGTATTGGTCACTGGCAGGTTAAGCATCTTCGCCAATTCGGTCAGCGGCGCGGAGCCACCACCGAGAATCACACCACCACCTGCGTACATCACTGGGCGCTTGGCCGCCAGGAGCATTTCTGCCGCCTTGCGGATTTGCCCGGAGTGACCGCGGACGGCCGGGCTGTAGGAACGCAGCTTGGCTTTTTTCGGGAAGATGTATTCGAACTTCTCGGCCGGGTTGGTCATGTCTTTCGGGATATCGACAACGACCGGGCCCGGACGACCGGATTGCGCCAGGTAGAACGCTTTCTTCATGACTTCCGGGATTTCCGATGCGTGCTTGATCATAAAGCTGTGCTTCACGATCGGCCGGGAGATACCGATCATGTCGGTTTCCTGGAACGCATCAGTGCCCACCATGCTGCTAGGCACCTGGCCGGAAATGACCACCATCGGAATGGAGTCCATGTAGGCCGTGGCAATACCGGTGATGGCGTTGGTTGCGCCCGGACCGGAAGTCACCAATACCACGCCGGCTTTACCGGTGGCACGGGCATAACCGTCAGCCATATGGGTCGCAGCCTGCTCGTGACGAACCAGGATGTGGGTCACTTCCGGTTCTTTGAACAGGGCATCGTAGACATGAAGAAGAGCACCACCCGGGTACCCGTAGATATATTTGACGCCTTCGTCACGCAAAAAGCGGACGAGCATCTCACCGCCAGATAAAAGCTCCACGTTGTTCACCTCTAAAACGCCAGAATACCGCCCACATAAACGGGACGGGTCTTAATAGGTTTACTTCTCAGCAGAGCATGAGCGACGGTGGTCGCCGACTACGTCAGCACTGACTGAGCAAGTATTGGGATCGTCCCAAGTGTTGCGGGCCTTTCCCACCCAGCGCGAGGTAACGCGTTGCGGGTGTAACAAGTCGGCGCGGGTGTGCGCCTCATGATCTGCTGAGTGGGTCTGCTTCTGGCAGTCCCTCTACAGCGGACTTTGGATTCTTCTGTTTCGTCCTCTGCAAGTCAAGTCGTCAATGTGCTTAATTGAAGTAAGCACATGAGAAAGCAAGAAAAAATCGCCAAACAGCGACTGTGTTAGCTTCGATTGCGCAACTCATGACCAGGAAATAGCAAGGCGATAGGCATAGCCTGACCAACCCGCATCGTCAGGAACGTCAGCGAAGCACAGAAACAATGGGATAACTGCCAGTAAGCACTGGCAGTTGCCGATTCAGCGGGCGGTGGTGATCAGCAGGTCGAACTCTTTGAGCAGCACTTGCAGCTGCCGATCCTTGCCCTGGACATCACGGGCGGCGAAGACCATTTCGGCCATCTCCTGAATCCCGGACACCGTGGGCAAAGGCAGATCCTGCTCGAGAATCATCTTCATCCGAGGCAGGAAGATCCATTGCAGCCACTGCTCGAAGTCCAGCGTATCGACCGAAAATGGCTCGACGCTGGAAAGCGCTTCAGCGGAGGGCGGTACGTCATCCCACCACCCCTGCACCCGCAGTTCACGCTCAATCAGCAGCAACTGCTCGGCAATCTTCGGGAAACGTGCGTCCATCACAGCGATACCTTGGCCTTCTGGCGGGCCAAAGATGCGCCGGCAGAATCACCTTGCTTGTCACGCGCTTGGGCAATCAAATCCCAGAGGCTGGCTTGAAGATCCGGACGGCCATTGGCGAACGTCAGACCACGACGAGCGAATTGTTCAGCCTGCGCGGMATCTCCTTGAGCCATGCGCACTTGAGCCAGGCGATAAAGCACTTGCGGTTCACGCGGCGCGACGCGCTGAGCACGCTCCAGACTGGACGAAGCACCGTTGAGGTCGCCGCTTGCCTGTTGCTGCGAAGCCGTGGTCAACAACGCCAGCACCGGGCCGTCCAGTTGCTCGTCGGCTGACAGACCGCCAGCGTTCGCCGAAGGAATTCCGCTCGGCGTCGGCGGCATGCTGTAACTGCCCTGATTGATCGGTGCCGACTGGACCGGCGACGTATCGATCGGCCCAGGAATAATCGGGCCTGGCGTAATGGCCGAGGTACTGATCGGCGCCGAGGTGGCGGCGCCGCCGCCCGGGACCATCACCACCACACCAGTGTCGCCTTGCGGAATCGCCTGGGTCTGGGATTGGGTCTGGGCTTGCGCAGGACGCTTCACAGTCGTCTTGCGAAAGCCGCCATTCGCCGAAATCCGCTCACTGTTGGACACAGCCGTGCCGGAATCCTCAACCGGAATCGAACCGCGTTGTACGGTGGAGCAACCGCTGAGCAACGCCACGGTGACAACTGCTGGTATCAACCACTTGTTCACTTGAATCCCTCTTTGCTTAATTCATCCAGCCCTTGACCCAATCCATCACCGTTTCACCGGAAGCAGGGCCTTCGCCACCACAAGCCGCACCGGGAGGTGGTTCGCTGCCGCGAATATACGGCATCTGTACAGCGCCTGGGCAGCCCGCATCGGAGCCTTGCCCGGTACGCGAATCGACCCAGGCTTGAACAATGTTGTCCGGCTGCGGCATGTCCAGCGGCAGCGGATCGGCCTTACGCATAAAACTGGTCCAGACCTGCAAGGCACCGGTAGCGCCGGTGAAAGGCGTCTTACCGTTGTCATCGCGACCCAGCCAGACCACCGCCAGCAAGTCCTGACTGAAACCGGCGAACCAGCTATCCCGGGAATCGTTACTGGTCCCGGTCTTGCCGGCCAGGGTCAGGGTCTTGGGCAACACGTTATAAACCGAACTGCCGGTACCTTCACGCATGACCCGCTGCATGGCGCTCTGGATCAGGTAAATGGACGCCGGGTCAAAACGCTGCTCGATCTGGAACGGATAGCGCTTGAGCGGTTCGCCTTCGGCGGTCAATACGCTACGAATCCCACGCATCGGCGTATTGAAACCACCGTTGGCGAGGGTCTGGTACATGGTCGCCACTTCAATCGGCGTCATGCCACCTGCGCCCAGCAACATCGACGGGAACGCAGGGAATTCGCGAGTCAYGCCCAGGCGAGCCAGGGTCTTGAGGACATTCGGTACACCCATTGCCAAGCCAAGACGCGCGGTCGACAGGTTGTAAGAATGCGCCAGCCCCTGATACAGGAACACCGTACCGTGGGAACGGCGATCATAGTTCTGCGGTTTCCAGACCTGACCGTCCGCGCCTTTGACCGAGAAGGATTCGTCTGAAAGCCAACTGGTCAGGGTGTATTGAGTAGGCTTCTCAAGAGCCGTCAGATAAACCGCCGGCTTGATCAACGAACCGATGGGGCGTACCGCGTCCAGTGCACGGTTGAAACCGGCAAAACTGGCCTGGCGACTGCCGATCATAGCCTGGACCTCACCGGTTTCCGGGTTCGTCACTACCATGGCCGCTTCGACTTCATCGGAACCCTTGCGACCGGACAGACGCTTGAAGGTGTCGTTGACGGAGGCTTCGGCTTTCATTTGCAGAATCGGGTCGAAGCTGGTGAAGATCCGCAGTCCCTCTTCGGTCAAGTCTTCGTCGCGGTAGTCTTCGCGTAACTGGCGTTTAACCAGATCGATAAAACCCGGGAACGAGCTGTCGGCCAGCTTGCCGCGCGTCGTCACACCCAGTGGCATTTTCTTCGCAGCAGCGACCTGCTCAGCGGTGGCGACACCTTGTTGCTCAAGGACATCGAGCACCAGATTGCGCCGCTCAAGCGCCCGCTCAGGATTGCGACGCGGGTTGTAATAGGACGGTCCCTTGACCATCCCCACCAACATGGCAACTTGATGCAGTTTCAGTTCGGACAACGGCTGCCCGAAGAAGAACTGGCTGGCCAGACCGAAACCGTGAACCGCGCGCTGGCCGTCCTGACCGACGAACACTTCATTGAGGTAAGCCTCAAGAATGTCTCGTTTGTCGTAATGCAGCTCAAGCAACATCGCCATCATGGCTTCGGTGAGTTTGCGCGACAGGCTGCGTTCACTGGTCAAGTAGAAGTTCTTGACCAACTGTTGTGTCAGCGTACTGCCGCCCTGGGTCATCTTGCCGCCAGAGGTGTTGACGTAGACGGCCCGGACAATCGACTTGGGCGACACGCCCCAGTGGCTATAGAAGTCCCGATCTTCCACGGCAATCAGGGTTTCCAGCAGATAAGGCGGCACCTGATCGATTTTGATCAGGATGCGGTCTTCCAGGTTTTTCGGGTAAATCCCACCGATCATCAGCGGCTCCAGCCGCACCACTGAAAGCTTCGAACCGTTGGTCGCAGAGAGCTCCGCGACATAGTCGCCGGAGAAACGTACGCGCACGGGCTGAGGTTTCTCCAGGCCTTCATAGAACTGGAATCCACGGGTATTCAAGTCGACGGTATTGCCGTTGACCGATGCAGCGCCCGGGCCGTTGCTCACGCTTTCGCGTCGGTAGCCCAAGGCGTCGAGTTCGGTGAGGAAATCTTCCTTGCTCAGCTTCTGTCCTGTGAACAGCTCAAGCGGGCGCGCATACACCTTGGCCGGGATAGTCCAGCGCTTGCCGGAGAATTTTTCCTGGACGATAGCATCAAGGTAAACCGCGAATCCGGCGAGCACGACAAGGCCGACCAGACTGAGTTTAAGGGCCCAGCCCAGCCATGGGCTCAGGCCCCTGGAAGGTGGTTTTTTTGGAGTGCGGGGGGATCGGGTACGAGTCATGGCGGCGGATTATACGCACTTTACTCAGACTCAACAGGCACCCTCCAAGGTTTGCGTCAGGCGGACTTGCGGCCATAATGGCGGCCTTGAATTTTTCCCAGACTCTGAAGGATCGCCTGTGAGCCAGTCCCTGATCGCCGCTCTGCAAAACCCGGCCCTCTACCCGCATCCGGTAGACGGATTCCAGGTCATCGAAACCCATATTTCCTGGGTCATCCTCACAGGTCCCTTTGCTTATAAAGTGAAGAAGCCCGTGAATTTCGGCTTCCTCGACTTCACCAGCCTCGACGCACGCGAGCACTTCTGCAGTGAAGAACTGCGTTTGAACCAGCGCCTGACCAACGACTTGTACCTGGAAGTGTTGCCAATCACCGGCAGTGCCGAAGCACCACAACTGGGCGGTGAAGGTCCGGTCGTCGATTTCGCCCTGAAAATGCGTCAATTCCCACAAAGCCAGCTGCTCAGCACCCTGCAGGCCAATGGCGAACTGACCACCGCGCACATCGACGAGATGGCCGCGCAGATCGCTCGATTCCACCTCGGCGCACCGAAAGTCCCTGCCGAACACGAAGCGGGTAACCCGGACAGCGTCATGGCGCCCGTGCGCCAGAACTTCGAACAGATCCGCCCGTTCCTCAACGACAAGGCCGATCTGCTGCAACTCGATGCCCTGCAAGCCTGGGCCGAAAGCAGCTTCGAACGCCTCAAGCCACTGTTCGCCCAGCGCAAGGCCGAGGGCTTCATTCGTGAATGCCACGGTGACATCCACTTGGGCAACGCCACCGTAATCAATGGCAAGGTCGTGATCTTCGATTGCATCGAGTTCAACGAACCGTTCCGCTTCACCGACGTCTACGCCGATACCGGTTTCCTGGCGATGGACTTGGAAGACCGTGGCCTGAAATCCCTCGCGCGCCGTTTCATCAGCCAATACCTGGAGCTGACCGGGGACTATCAAGGCGTTGAACTACTGAACTTCTATAAAGCCTACCGCGCACTGGTTCGCGCCAAAGTCAGCCTGTTCAGCATGCCCGCCGAAGCCGATCCGGTGCAGCGCGCCACGACCCTGCGCCAGTATCGCAACTACGCCAACCTCGCGGAAAGCTACAGCACCATTCCTTCGCGTTTCCTGGCAATTACCCACGGCGTGTCCGCCGTCGGCAAGAGCCATGTCGCCATGCGTCTGGTCGAAGCACTGGGCGCCATTCGCCTTCGCTCGGATGTAGAACGCAAACGACTGTTCGGCGAGCAAACTGTAGCGAATGACCCACATGCCGGCATTTATAGTGCTGACGCCAGCGCCGCCACCTACAGCCGTCTGCATGAGATTGCCGGGATCCTTCTGCGCGCCGGTTTCCCGGTGGTGATCGATGCCACTTACCTCAAGCGCAACCAGCGCGACGGCGCGGCAAAAATCGCCGAGGCCACGGGGGCACCGTTCCTGATCCTCGATTGCAATGCGCCGCAAGCCGTAATCGAGAGCTGGCTGGCACTGCGCCAGGCAGACAACAAGGATCCGTCCGACGCCAACCTGGCCGTTATCGAAGCCCAGCAAGCCAATCGTGAACCGCTGACGCCAGCAGAGATTCTGTGCAGCAAGCGTGTCCAGACCAATGAAAGCGGAACCCTCGACACGGTCGTTGCGCAAATTCGTCAACGCATGCCAGGCCTGTAAAACAATTTCGGCCGTGAAGCCTCCCCTGGCTTCACGGCTGTCAAATAGTGGCACTATAATAGCACCACAAAACCATCAGGTGACGCGACATGAGCCAGCCCAAACTTCTCGACACCCCGCTGTATGCCTTGCTGCATAAAGACGACATCTCAGGGTTCAACAACGAGCGGCCCAAAGATGGACCTATCGATATGTCCGGCGGCGACTTCCGCGGCCTGGACTTGCGTGAACTGAATGCGGATGGCATCGACTTTACCAATGCCTATTTCCGTTCCGCGGACTTGCGCGRCATCGATTTTCGCAATGCATCCCTCGAAGGTGCCAGCCTTGCCCACGCACAGATCTCCGGCGCGTACTTCCCGCCAGAGCTGAGCGCGGACGAGATCCTGATGTCGATGAACTTCGGCACTCGCCTGCGTTATCGCACTCGTTAAAAAAACGACGTTTTACCTGACAAGTCCAGCGCCCCCGCTTTGCGCTGGACTCCGTGTTTGCTCCCGACAGCTAGACTTCCAGTACCCACCCCATTGCATTCGCCGACATTCACCCAAGTTGTTGAGTTTGCTTCTTAGAAGCTTTTGCGACGAAAACCGCCAAACAATCACGCTTTTCCTACTGATGGCTACACTCCTGAGAAGCTCGCCCACGCACCGCTCGGCTGTCGCAAGGAGGCTTGATGAATGATGAACTGCAACACCTGAAAAATCTTGGCAAGACATCGGCGCAGTGGCTGCATGCCGTGGGTATCCACAGCGCCTCGGACTTGCGTCGCCTTGGGGCGGTGGATGCTTATCGGGCCGTGCGTACGCGCGGGTTTCGGGCGTCCAAGGTGTTGTTGTATGCGATCGAAGGCGCATTGATGGATGTGCACTGGAACGACATCCCAGCCGAGCGTAAAGAAGACTTGAATAAACAACTGGAAGCGATTTCGTCACGCCACAAGGTTTGAAGGCATTGATTTCGCTCAGGCGCACAGCCCGACTACCCAGTGATGACAGGGCTTTGACGCGGGTTGACGGCGCATTTAAAAGAAATCAAAAAACAGCGATTGACTTGGTAATGAGAATCGATATGATTATCACAACTGGTCGCGAGACTGGTCGATATTTGAAAAGCCCTTGGTTCGGACTCTCAGATATCTCCTCATCAGGCTAATCACGGTTATTTGACCCGGCTCTTGCCGGGTCTTTTTTTGCCCGTTAAAAAACCGGACGTTATTTGCCAAACTGCTTACGCATCTGCGCGCAGTAATCCTGAGGCGGTGAAGCGGGGGTGTACCAGACGTAATCGGCCATTGCTGCTGTTACCACGGCCCCCTGCTCTGCCAGCATCAACACCGTCGGCGCTTGCGCCTGCCCCAAATCCAGCACATGGATCGGCACGCCAACGTCCTTGCGCGCGTGATAGGCACCGGCAAACAGCAGTGAAGGCGTCGGGGCTGCCAGTAAGCGCTCAGCCATTCGCCGATCTCGTTGCTGCTGGACTGCCAGCATGGCGGGCATTTGTGAAGTGGGCAGCAAGCCGCAATGGGAGTCGCTGATTTGCACCAGCAACGCTTCCTTGACCGACGCGGCATTGGACTGTGAACCGCTCAATGCCGGAGGTTTGGCATAGACCGCACGAACGTCGAGGTTATCCAGATTGGCCGCGAGCAGCGGATATGGCTGAGTCAGTGCGAAACGTACGATCGGCCCGTACAGGTCCCAGTCCCAACCCTCCTGCCAAGCCAAGGCAGCCGGCAGATCTTCCGGTGTCGTCGAGGCATTACGAACGTCATCGACGCGCTGTTGTTGATCCAGCGTCAGCATTTCCAGGAGCAAACTGCCTTGTGGTCGCTGCTCCCCCAGAGACTGCAGCAACCACAGTTGCAGTTGGTGGTGATCGCGATTGTCATGCTGCTCACCGACGATCAGCCGCGAAGGCTTGGCAAGTCGTTCGATCAGTTCCTGCTCCGTCAGGGTTTCACCGGTACTCAGGTCCCGAATGTCAGCGCTGACCGGTGGTGGCACCGAGACATGTTGGCAGGCACTCAATAGCAGTACGGCCAACAGCAAAATTCCACGCATGTTCACCTCGATGAAAAGTATCAGCGGGCGATGATCAGCGGATGCCCACGCTCCGGATGCTGCTGGACCAATACTTCCAGCCCGAACACGGCTTTGAGCGGTTCGGGCTTCAGGACCTGTTCCGGCGTATCCAGTGCCACCGGACGCCCGCCCTCAAGCAGTAACAGACGATCACAATACCGCGCCGCCAGGTTCAGATCATGCAAGATGACCAATACGGCCGCGCCGCGATCGGCAAACACGCGCACCGCTTGCAGTGTGGTGTGCTGATGCAGCGGGTCAAGCATTGAGGTCGGCTCATCGAGCAACAGCGTCTGCCCCGCCTCGCCCGGCCAGAGCTGCGCCAGCACCCGGGCCAGATGCACCCGCTGCCGCTCGCCGCCGGACAACGCCAGATAGCTGCGACCACTCAGGTGCCCGGCATCGGCGGCGTGTAACGCGGCAGCGACAATCTCGTCGTCGCGCACCCGACCACTTTGATGGGGCAAACGCCCCATACCCACCACTTCTTCGACGCGAAAGGCAAAGTCCAGGGTCGACACCTGCGGCAGCACCGCCAGGCGCTGCGCGCGCAGTGCGGCGGCCCAGTGGCGCAGTTCGCGATCATCGAGCCAGACGCTTCCTTGATGAGCATGCAATTCGCCGCACAAGGCACCGAGCAGGGTACTTTTGCCGGCGCCATTGGGGCCGAGCACGCCAAGCACTTCGCCAGGCCGGAGCTCAAGCGTGATGTCCGTCAGTACAATCTTGGCGCCGCGACGGATTTGCAGATTCTGCGTGCGCAACATCAGGCGCGCCTCCGGAGCAACAAGAACAGGAAGAATGGTGCACCAATAAAGGCCGTGACGATGCCGATCGGCAGTTCGGCGGGCGCCATAGCCAGTCGCGCCACCAGATCGGCAAACAACAGAAGACTCGCACCTGCCAGAACCGAGGCAGGCAACAATACTCGATGATCGGGACCGGACAGCAAACGCACGAGGTGCGGCACCACCAGCCCGACAAATCCGATCATCCCCGCCGCCGCCACCGCCGCGCCAACCCCCAGTGCTGTGCAGAACACCAATTCGCGCTTGAGCCCCTCGACGTCGATGCCCAGATGTCCGGCCTCCGACTCGCCCAGCAATAATGCATTCAAGGCCTTGGCTCGACGCGGCAACCACAGCGCCACGGCTGCACTCACCACCAGCAACGGCCAGAGTCTGGCGTAACTGGCGCCATTAAGGCTGCCCAGATTCCAGAACGTCAGCGTACGCAGAGTCGCATCGTCAGCCAGATAGGTGAACAACCCTACCGCCGAGCCCGCCAAAGCCGTCAATGCGATACCGGCCAGCAGCATTGTCGCGACGTTCGTCTGACCGTTGCGTCTGCCCAGTCGATATACCAAAGCCGTCACCCCCAAGCCACCGAGAAACGCACATACCGACAGCAGATAGGGCCCGAACGACTCCGGCAGGCCGCCAAATATTGACCCACCGACAATCGCGATGGCCGCACCCAATGCTGCGCCGCTGGACACCCCCACCAGTCCCGGGTCCGCCAGCGGGTTACGAAACAGGCCCTGCATCGCCACACCGGTCAGCGCCAGCACGCCGCCCACCGTCAGTCCCAGCAAGGTTCGCGGCAGACGGATCTGCCCCACGATCAATTCAGCCTGCTCCAGACCGTCCGGCGCGATCGGCAATCCGACCAAACGCAGCGCGGCGTGCAAAGTGTCGAGCAACGGCAAACTGACCGGCCCCAGTGCCAGCGACAGCCAGATCGCCAGCAAACACAGAAGACTCAGGCCAATGAACAGTGCACGAGGTTTAAGCAGCACGGTCATTGGCCAGCCGTGCCAGGAAAGAACCCGTCAGACAGCTTTTTCAGGCTATCGGGCAACCGTGGTCCCAGCCCGCCCACCAGCAACGTCGGATCCAGCTCTATGACTCGACCATCCCCCGCCGCGCGGGTCGAGGACAGCATCGGGTTTTCCTTGAACAGCTCGGCACGCGCCGCATCCCCCGTTAGTGCGCGGTCGGCAAACACCAGCACTTCGGGGTCCAGGCTCACCAGAGACTCGACAGAAAAAGGCTTATAGCCGGTATGCGTGGCCAGGTTGTGACCACCCGCCTGTTGCAACAACCAATCGGCGGCGGTGTCCTTGCCAGCGATAAGCGGTTTGCCGCCCGCATGCCCGAGCAGCATCAGCACGCCCGGTGATTGTTGCGTCAGCTGTGCCTGGGTCACGCGGATTTTTTGTTGATCGAGTTGCGCCTGATACTGCTGGTACGCCTGGGCAGCCTGGTTTTCAGCTCCCAGCAACTTGCCCAGATGCTGCAAATTGCCCTGCAATGCAGGCAAATCCGGCTGAGCCGAGAACAACTCGACCTGTACCCCGGTGTTTCGAACCTGCGAGAGCACCGGCGGCGGGCCCATTTCTTCGGTGCCGATCAGTAGCTGCGGGCGCAAGCTCAAAATGCCCTCCGCCGACAATTGCCGCTGATAGCCAATGCTTGGCAGCGCCTTGAGGCTTTCAGGGTGCTGACTGGTGGTGTCGACACCGACCAGTTTCGATTCGCCCCCCAATGCGCTCACCCATTCGGACAACGCGCCACCGGCACTGACCCAACGTTGCGGCAACTCGGCTGCTGCGCCATGGTGACTGACGAAGAGTCCGACACAGAGCGCAGCAACGCGTGTACTCAGGCGCATAAATAGCTTCCTATACAGTTTTCCCAGGCATCGCGATGGCAGGCCAAGTATTCTCAGCCTCTGGCACCTGCGCCCGACGGGCAAGGTGGCCATTTGATAATTGCTTGCATTTGAACGTCAAGCTCGGACATTTCTTGAGGATATACATGAAGTTTCTTTGCACCGGTGCCGAATTGGCTGACACCAGCAGTCGCGGTTTCGACATCGAAGGGCAGAAGCTCTTTGCCGTACGCCGCAGCGGCCAGGTCTACGTCTACGTCAATCGCTGCCCGCACCGGGGGGTTGGCCTGGAATGGACGCCAGACAGCTTTCTCGACCCCAGCAGCAGCCTGATCCAGTGCGCCACCCATGGCGCACTGTTTCTGATCGAAGACGGCGAATGCGTTTCCGGCCCCTGCGCCGGTCAATCGCTGACCGCCGTGCCCTGCCGTGAAGACGCGCAAGGCATCTGGGTCAGCCTTTAGCCGTTGAGCAGCACGTCCAGGCGTCGATCAACCACCATCTCTTCATGGGTCAAACGCACGCCATAGGCCAGCACCTCGACCCCGCACGCCACGGCCTCACGCAAGGCCGCCGCGTAGGCCGAATCGATTTCTTCTGCAGGACGCACGGCTTCGATGCCGGTCAAGTTGACGCAATACAACTGAACCGCACGAATCCCGTCCCGGGCCAAGTGCGCCAATTCGCGCAGATGCTTGGCCCCGCGCTGGGTCACTGCGTCGGGAAACGCGGCCACCGAGGAACCGTCGAAGCCCAAGGTGACGCTTTTGACTTCTACATAAGCCGGGCCGCCGGGGTAATCGAGACGGAAATCGATGCGGCTGCTTTCCTGCCCATAGGCAACTTCGCGCTTGAGCTCGGTAAAACCGTTCAGCTCGCTGATGACACCGGCGCGCAGTGCCTCTTCTATCAAACCGTTGGCCCGCCCGGTATTGACGCAAAACAAGCGCCCTTGAGGGGTTTCGCCGACTTCCCAGGTGCCGGGCAACTTGCGCTTGGGGTCATTGGAGCGGCTGAACCAGACCTGTCCACCTTCGACTTGGCAATTGAGCATTGAACCCGTGTTGGGACAATGAATAGTCAGCAACTCGCCGCTGACGGTTTCGATATCGGCGAGAAAACGCTTGTAACGGCGGATCAGGCGCCCTTCTTCGAGGGGAGGATGAAAACGCATCAGCCTTGCCAGCTCTTCAAACCGCGAGCGATCCGCTCGACCGCCTCCTGCAAGCGCGGCAGGCTTTGGGTGTAGGCAAAACGCACATGGTGCCCAGCGTGAAAACGCCCGAAATCCAGTCCAGGGGTAATTGCCACATGTTCGGTTTCGAGGAAGTGCCGGCAGAACGCGAAGGCATCTCCGCCGAATTTGCTGATATCCGCGTACAAATAGAACGCGCCTTCCGGCTCCACGGCAATGCCAAAACCCAGCTCGCGCAAGGCAGGCAGCAGGAAATCGCGACGACGGCCAAATTCGGCGCGGCGCTCTTCGAGAATGCTGATGGTCGCCGGCTCAAAGCAGGCCAATGCGGCGTACTGGGCCATGCTCGGCGCGCTGATGTAAAGATTTTGCGCGAGCTTTTCCAGTTCACCGACGGCCGCCTCCGGGGCGACCAGCCAACCGAGACGCCAGCCAGTCATGCCGAAATACTTGGAAAAGCTGTTGAGCACAAAGGCGTTGTCATCGACTTCCAGCACGGTGGCGGCATCAGTGCCGTACGTCAGGCCGTGATAAATCTCATCCACCACCAGGTGGCCGTGTCGAAGTTTGATTGCCGCAGACAACCCCGCCAGCTCATCGCGAGTCAGGATCGTCCCGGTCGGATTGGCCGGGGACGCCACCAATGCGCCGACGCTGTCGTGATCCCAGTGACGCGCAACCAGATCAGGGGTTAGCTGATAACGCACCTCGGGACCTACAGGAACAAGCTGCGCCGCACCCTCCACCAATCGCAGAAAGTGCCGGTTGCAGGGGTAGCCGGGATCCGCCAGCAGCCAGTGTTTGCCTGGGTCCACCAGCAAGGCACTGGCCAGCAATAAGGCGCCAGAACCGCCGGGGGTGATGAGGATTCGTTTGGGGTCAATGTTCAACCCGTAACGCTGCTGATAGAAATTGGAAATGGCCCCTCGCAACTCGGGAATGCCCCGCGCAGCGGTGTAACGGGTCTTCCCCGCCGTCAATGCGGCGTGTCCGGCCTGAATGATCGGCTCGGCGGTGGTGAAGTCCGGCTCGCCGATTTCCAGGTGGATCACGTCGTGGCCAGCCGCTTGCAATTCATTGGCCCGCGCCAGCAACGCCATGACGTGAAAAGGTTCGATTGCACGACTGCGGGCACTGTAGGACTGAGCCATTAGCCTTCCTTCAACAGAGAAAAAAATCAATTCTACCCAAGCGCAGGAACGAGCGAGAGCCTAAAGCGGTCAGACGCCTTAGCACCTGAACATAAACGACTCAAACGAGTACCCCAAGTTTGACTAAAATCAATATTTGACCAGGTCTCCAACACCACCAGACAAGGCCTTGCAATGATTTGCATGCGCTGCGAGCCACTACTTCAACATCCGGGAGTAGCGCGCCCCGATTTGATCTGGTAAGTTCGCCCGCTTGCAGCCGCAGGGCCGGCAGGTGTCGGTGATGGAGCAATCCTGCGCAGATGGATTACAAGAGTAGAGGCGGTCCATTTCATGCCCACCCAAGCAAAGCAACAGCAAAACCCGACGATCAGCGGCTTCGAACCCTATAAAGAAGTGAAGGGCGAGGAGTACATGGGCAAGCCCATGCGCGCGCACTTCACCAAGATCCTGAACAAGTGGAAACAGGACTTGATGCAGGAAGTCGACCGTACTGTTGATCACATGAAAGACGAAGCGGCCAACTTCCCGGACCCGGCAGACCGTGCCAGCCAGGAAGAAGAATTCAGCCTCGAGCTGCGTGCCCGCGACCGCGAGCGCAAGCTGATCAAGAAGATCGACAAGACGCTGCAACTGATTGAAGACGAAGAATATGGCTGGTGCGAGTCCTGTGGCGTCGAAATCGGCGTCAAGCGACTGGAAGCCCGCCCTACCGCTGACATGTGCGTTGACTGCAAGACCCTGGCGGAAATCAAGGAAAAGCAAGTCGGCAAGTAACATCGACTTGAACGAAGAACGGAGCGTGCGAACGCTCCGTTTTTGTTTCTGAAATTCGCCGCTGCAGAAAACCTGTGGGAGCGAGCCTGCTCGCGAAGGGTTTTCAGCTTCAACATAGATGCTAGATGACCCACCGCATTCGCGAGCAGGCTCGCTCCCACAGTAGATCTCCATGAACACATTATTTGTGTTCGACAAAGAGCCCCTGTGGG
>NZ_JBFUKU010000092.1:0-18969 GCF_056400685.1 Pseudomonas sp. P5_A12
GGGTTACACCACCACGCCATCGTCCAATAGTTGGGTGGTAGATTCCCGGGGCTCTGTGACCAAGACCGCAGAGTCCGCCACCATGGAAGAGGCCCCGTACTACCAGGTCAAACAGGCTGATCGAGACCCACAGTTGTACTACCGCGCCTGGGCGCTGGACAGCTACCCGGCTCGCAGCGCCGGGCAACTGATCATCCTCGCCGACTACCTCGACCCGCAAGTCCAGCCGCGCCGCGCGTGGAGCTACACCCCAGGCATGCGCCGCATCAAGCTGGCGCCGGAGTTCTCCTATGACACGCCGGTACCCAACCAGGGTGGGGTGAACCTGTTCGACGAGTTGCAGATGTTCTCCGGCAGCCAGGACCGCTTCGATTACAAGCTGGTCGGCCGCAAGGAAATGTACATTCCCTACAACGCCTACAAGTTCTATTTCAGCTGCGGTCAGGAAGAGCAATTCCAGTCGCACCACGCCAACCCGGCCTGCGAGCGCTGGGAACTGCACCGGGTGTGGGTAGTGGAAGCGACACTGAAACCGGGCAAACGCCATGTCTACAGCAAGCGCACTTACTACCTGGACGAAGACACTTTTGGTGCCGGTCTGTATGACGCGTGGGACCAGGGCGGGGTGCTGTACCGCGCGCTGTTCCAGAGTGGCGTGCAGTTGTATGACAAAAAACTGCCGTACACAGTGAAAAACGTCAGTTACGACTTCAACAAAGGTATGTGGTCGTTGCTTAACGATGGCTTGAAGGGTGGCTACCGGGTGCATGACGAACCCTTGTCCGAGCGCGACATGAAACCGGAGTCGATCGTTTCCCAGGAAACGCAACGCTGATTGCATCGAGTGAGCACGCTTTGGCGGCCTGAGGGGGCCGCTTTTTTTTGGGCTACTTTCCAGACTGCGATGGTTTTTCAGTGTTCAGGGAACGTTTTATTTTGATAATTAACTGAACACTAATTGAAAATGTGTTTATATTGTTTTCGCGGTATTTATCCCTCATTTCAATCCGAACGCCCCGGCAATCGGTCGTTCGGTCTGCTGGCTTATTACAACAAGGAGAACGCCATGCTGATTGATGTCCACGCCCACTTGCTCACTGAGGGCATGCTGAACCGCCACGAGTTCTGGGGGCCGTTCATGAAAGTACAGGGGCTGACCGTGGGGCATTTTTCCCTCGGTACCAAGCAGCCAGCCAAAGCAGCTACGGATGCCGAAGCGCAGGCCAATATCGTCGCGCGCATGACCCACGCCAGCCGTCGAAAGCTGATGGCCGAACGGGGTGTCGACAAACTGGTAATGTCCACCCCGTCCCACTGTTTCATGTATTGGGCGGGTGATTTCGCCAACGAATACGCGCGCATCTGCAACGACGAGTTGTCGGCATTCTGCCGGGCCGATCCCGACCACTTCGATTTCTGGTGCCACGCCAACCTCGCAGATCCGCTGAACGCGGCCAAAGAAATCGAACGCGCCGTGACTCAGTTAGGGGCCAAGGGCGTGTGCGTAGGTGGGGCCAATTTCAATGGCCTGGAAGCTCACGATGAACGCTTGTTCCCTGTCTGGGAAAAGCTCGTTCAGCTGGACGTGCCGATCATGGTGCACGGCTTCAACCAGTCGATTTATTGGGGCGAAAAACACACTGACGACAAGTTCGAAACCACTTCCATCGTGGGTGATTGCGTCGATGAAACGCTGTTTTTCTGGTACCTGATCTGTGGMGGCGCACTGGATGTATTCCCGACCCTGAAAACCTACATCACCCATGCCGGCGGCATGGCGGTTTTCCAGTTGGGCCGCCTGAGTGAGCTCAACCGGGCCATGGCACCGGACTCACGCAACCAGCGCCCGTTGATGGATTACATGCAGAACTTCTACTTCGACCTGGACGTGCATGCGCCCGGCTTGCGTCGTGGTGTCGCCGAGGTGGTGGGGGTGGATCGTCTGTTGTACGGCACCAACTTTGGTGGCGCCTATGACCATGGCGATCTGACCGAAGGCCTGGGGTTGTCCACTCAAGATCGTGAACGGATCCGTAGCGGTAACGCGATCGAACTGCTCAAGCTGAAGGTTCCGAGCAACGCTGGGCGGGTGCTGACGCCGTGACGGACAGCCTGCTGGACATGGCCGCCGGGCGGCCATACCCGCAGCGCACTGGGCGATTGCCTCGGCAACTGAGTGAGATCACCACAGCCTGGCTCACGCAGCTATTGCAGCCGCGTTATCCAGGCATTGAGGTCCTGGCGTTGACAGCGGTGGAGGTCCGTAACGGGCACACCACCAAATTCCGCGCCAGGCTTGAGTTGAACGAGGTCGGACAGCGCGCGGGCATTCCTGCGCATGTGTGCCTGAAGTCGAACTGGTCCGAGGGTTTCGAGAGCGGCGATATCTGTGAGCTGGAAGCGCGCCTGTATCATCTGGCGCGCGGCTGGTCCGACGCGCCATTGCCCACCACTTTTTTCACCGACTGGGATGCCGATGGTGGTGGTCGAGGTGTGGTGATGATGGAAGACCTCGGCCTGGCTGCCGGGCAATTTGGTCATAGCACCGATCACCTGGGTGTGGACGGTGTTGCTCAGGGGCTCGAGTCACTGGCGACGGTACATGCTGCTACCTGGAACAGTCCGCAGTTGCAGGAACAGAGTTGGTTGCCGGTGTCGATGGCCAACCCGGTGGACAGCGACGGTCTGCTGCGCATGTACAACTACATCAAGGTCAATCTGCGTAAACCCGAGTATCAGCAACTGCTGCCAAAATGGATGTACGAGACGCCGGAGTTGTTTAGCCATGCGTTCGATGAATTGGCAGCTTTTGAACTGGAGCAGACTTCACCCTGTTGTTTGATCCATGGTGATTCCCATCAGGGAAATAGTTTCTTGCGCAGTGACGGTCAACGTATCTGGCTGGATTGGCAACTGGCCCGGCGTGGCCGGCCATGGCGCGACGTCGCGTATTTCATGTTCGGCGCGATGACCGTGGAGGAACGCCGCGCTGATGCGCAGCGCTTGCTGGGTGTTTACCGGGAAAAATTGATCAGCCTGGGAGCCGAAGGCGTGCTGGGACAGGACGCGGCCTGGGAGCAATTACGACGTTGGCCGGTTTGGGGGATGCAGACCTGGATGTCGAACATGGATGATTGGGGGCAGGCCGGACTGCCAATGGTGGAACGGTTTTTCGCCGCCGCAGAAGATTTTGATACCGTGCGCTTGTTGACCCACGGCCGTAAGCCACGCCGCACACCGATATTGGGGCAGGGCGCACGGCCATTGACGCAAGCGTATCAACACTTATTGGAGAGTTGAGCATGGCCAGTCAGGAGGATTTTCGTCTGCAAGGCGCGGATAACTTTCGCAGCTTGAAGGGTATGCCCACCCGTTGTGGTCGCCGCATTGGCGGCGATGTTCTATTGCGTGCAGACCAGCTGCATGGCTTGACGGGTGAGGACTGGCAGGCACTTCAGCGCCTGGGGTTGCAGACCGTTTGCGATTTACGCAGCGCGGGCGAGCGTGAACGTTACCCAAACCGCTTGCCAGATAGTGCAATTCGGGAACTTCACCTGGAGGTCATCGGCGATGTCCGTGCCGATCCACGTATTGCCGCCATGCTGGCGGAGAACCCGGAGGCGGAGGCCGCACGGGGCATGATGCTGGAGGTTTACCGGCGACTGCCGGGAATGTTGGCGCCGCTGTTGCCAGAGTTATTTCGGGTATTTTCTGAAGAAAATGGATCGGTACTGATTCACTGCACGGCGGGCAAGGACCGCACCGGCGTGGCGGTCATGCTGCTGTTGCACGCACTGGGTGTCGCGCCTGAACACATCATGACCGACTATTTGCGTTCGGCACGGCGTTTCAATCAGTTGAGTGCAGAGCGTCAGGACGCGATGAGTCATGCGGTGAGCCGGATGGTGGGTCGGCCGGTCAACGAAGCGGCGTTCGACGCGGTAGTGGATGCCCGGCCGGAATATTTGAATGCCGCTTATGCGGTGATCGAGGCCGAGTATGGTGGGCTGGATCGCTATCTGCAGCGCTTCAGTGGTTTGAGCACAGCGCGCTTGCAGACGTTGCGAGATACCTTGCTGGTCGCCTAGGTCGCAGCCCGGGCCAACACCCGGGCGGGTTTCCATTGTGCCAATCCAATCCCCAGCAAAATCAACCCGCCGCCCACTGCGTGGTACAGGTGCAATGTTTCCCCGAGCAGCACAATCGCCAACACTGCGGTAAACAAAGGCACCAGGTTCATCAGCACGGCGGTTTTTTCTGCGCCGAGGGTTTGCAGGCCGCGCATCCATAATCCTGGTGCCAGTGCCGAGGCGAATAGGCCAGCGAATAGCACCAGCGGGATGTTCTTTGACGTCAGGGCTATCGATGGTGCCAGCACGAAAGGCGGCACCAGCAGCAGGGTGCCGCAGATAATTTGCACGTACAGGCTTTCCCAGGTTGGCAGGGGAATCTGCCAGCGCTTCACCAGCACGCAGTACAGCGCGTATGACAGCGATGCCAGCAACATCATCAGTTCACCTTGGCCGACTCCATGCTGCCAGAGCGAGGGCAAGTCGCCTGCTGCCAGCAACCAGGTCAGGCCGGCAAACGAAATCAGGGCGCCGACCAGCAACGTTGCCGTCGGTCGGGTATTGAGTATCGGAAAGGCCAGCAGCACCGTGAGTAGTGGCATGGTCGCCAGAATCAGGCCCATGGAGGTGGCGCTGACAGTGTGCGCCGCAAAATACGCCAACGACTGGTAAAGCGACATGCCGAGCAAACCCAGCAGCCACAATTTGAGTAAATGTGGGCGTATCTGGCGGCGCAAGCGCCATACCCTGGGCAACAACACTGGCGACAACACCAGTAATGCAGTCAGCCAGCGGTAGAAGGAAATGGCCGCAGGGTCGATCACTCCAACCGACAGGCGGTTGACCACCGTACTGGCAGCCCAGATCAATGTGGCAAGGACAGGTAGCAGCAGATTCATCACAGGTGCGCCAAAGTTGAGGGTGCGCGGAGCGCACCGGGACCTACGCCGCTTTCGCGGCGATCAGTGAATGCTCGGCTGCGTGCGTGTGTTACTCGCTGGCAGCGTTGCGTGCGGCAATGGCTGCGGCAAAATCGCGCTTGAGTGTCGGGAAGTAAGCAATCTGGCCACCCATGCCCCCGGCGATGTCGATCGAGGCCGCGCTGATGAAGCTGGCGTATTCGCTGGCCAGGAACAGCGCCATGCCCGCCACGTCTTCAGGCTTGCCGTAGCGTCCGAGCGGCACGACTTTCATCACCATGGCGTCGAACTCTTCGCGAGTGACGCCCGGCCCCATCTCTTTGTAGTGACGATCCCACTGGCCGGTATCGATCCAGCCCATGTTCAGGCTGTTGACCAGGATATTGTCCTTGGGCAGGGACATGCCCAGCGAGCGGGAGAGGGCGATGCACGACGCACGGTTGATCACCGAAGGAATACCGTCAGGTGTCGGAATCGCGCCGGCCAGGGCGTTGATTTCGATGATTCGCCCCCAACGCTGTTCACGCATGAACGGCACTACGGCCTGGACGAATCGGAAATGCCCCATCTGCAGGATGTTGGCATGTTCGAGGATGGCTTCCGGGGTCAGGGTATCGATATTGCCGCTACGTCCTTGACCCGCATTGTTCACCAGCACATCGACACCACCCCAGGCGTGTGCAACTTCAGCGACGAAAGCTTTCACCCCTTCGCTGTCGGTTACATCAACAGCCCGGGCAATGACCGCTTGGGCGTGTTCCGCGAGTTGTGCGCCGACTTCGCGGACAGCTGCTTCACTGCGTGCGCAAATCGCTACTCGAGCCCCTTCCGCCGCGAAAGCCCGGGCGATTGCCAGACCGATGCCTCGGGACGCGCCCGTGATGATTACTCGCTTTGCACTCAAATCAATGTTCATGGTGGCTCCTCTTGTTTTTTTTCTGCCGGTTCATGTGTCGTTTTTCCTGCCAAACCCCTGTATTCAGTGGGTGTGCCGGGGCTATTGAAAGCCCAAAGAAGAAAATCGTCAAAGATTATTTGAACGTTTATGTGTTTTGTGTGCAGTATTGCTCCTGCCGACGTCTCTATCTGACGCCGGGTTCCAAGGATTTGCGGTAAAAATTCTGAATAGAGAACTGCAATCTTTATGTGGAATTTTAGATTCCAATCCGTTACGGTGGCTTCAGCTGAAGGGGAAAGTGGTCCTGGAGCGTGCCAGGCCTCTCGAGCGGACTGTCCAAGCGGGACTTGCATCGATCCTGTGGGGTTTCGCAGATCGCTGGAATGACTGGTTGAACGCACTTAACGTCAGAAAATAAAAATAAAAGGTAGTGTGTATGAAACAGAAGACCAAACAGGGTCGGCGGGTGCTGACTCAAGGTGCTCTGACACTGTTGATGGTTGGCAGTGCACAGGGTTTGATGGCGGCTTCGTTCGACATGTCGAACCCAGACTACCGCGTGCGTTGGGACAATACAGTCCGTTACAACTTGGGTATGCGGACCGACAAGCAAGACAACAACATCATGAGAACGGTGAACTTCGACGAGTCGGACGGGAAGTTCAACAGAAACGATATTGTGACAAATCGCCTCGATGTGTTGAGTGAGTTCGATTTTTCCTACCTCAACGATTGGGGTGCACGACTCAGCGCTGCTGGCTGGTATGACAATGCCTACGATGACGACAAGGTTCGCAGTAACGTTCCTGGCTTCGCGACCAGCTACTTCAACAGCAAATACAGCAATCAAGTGGATCGTTACACGAACGGTCCTTCAGGCGAAATTCTCGACGCGTTCTTGTGGCGCAACTTCAACATCGGCGAGATTCCGGTCAACGTGAAAGCCGGCCGCCACACCAACTACTGGGGTGAGAGTCTGCTCTTCGGCGCGCATGCCGTGTCTTATTCCCAGGCCCCAAGTGATGGCGTAAAAGCCGCCACCAGCCCGGGTATCGAAACCAAGGAAGTGTTCCTGCCGGTCGGTCAAATCTCTGCTAAGGCTCAGGTGACCGATCACCTTTCGCTTGCCGCTCAGTACTTCTATGAATGGCAACCTACCCGGATTCCTTACGGTGGCACTTATTTCGGTGCAGCGGATCCATTGTTCGAAGGCCCGGACCGATTGCCGGTGGCTGCCAACGGCGCAACACTGACTCGCCAGAATTCGAGCTTCGGGCGTGATGGCAAGAACTGGGGCGTGATGGGCAAACTCAACGTCGAAGAAATCGAATCGACCTTTGGCGCCTACTACCGTCAGTTCGACGACTACCAGCCTTGGTTGGCCCCGGAAGTCAAAGCCGCGTTGGGCACTTATCGAGTGGTCTACCCGCGAGGTGTGAAGCTGGCGGGTCTGAGCTTCGCCCGCGTCTTCAATACCGTGGCGGTGGGTTCGGATTTGTCCTATCGCATGAACGGCGCGTTGAACGCCACCGGTGTCGATCCACTGGATGAAGAAGGTCCTCGTGGCGACACGATCCACTTTATCGCCAACGCCGTTTACGGCGTACCGCGCAACTTCATTTCGAATAACGCCACGTTGGTCGGTGAAATCGCTTACAGCCATCTGGACCGGGTAACCGAGCACGAAGAGTTGTACAAAGGCGTGGGCGAGGTCGGTTGCGTCAATGGCAACACACCACGCATTGCCGGTTCCGGTAATGAGTCCGACGGCTGCTCGACGAGAAACTACTCCGCAGTCGCTGTCAACTACACCCCGCAGTACATTTCAATCTTCCCTTCCTGGGATATGGACGTTCCGCTGACAGTCAATTATGGTCTGGACGGCAATGCTGCCTCGGCCGGCGGTGGTTCCGAAGGCGCTTTGTCGTACTCTGTCGGCGTCAAACTGACCTACGCCCAGCTGTATGAGTTCGGCCTGCGTTATGCCGATACCGATGCCCAAACCAAAACCCTGAACAATGGCACCGTCTCCGGCAACGGCGGCGTTGGTAGCACTGACCGTGGTTGGCTGGCATTTACCTTCAAAACCTCCTTCTGACAAATCCAATAAGAATCGGAGAACGTGTTCATGAAACGACAACTTGCTTTATCCATTGCCCTGATGAGCATGGCGACCTACACCCTGGCGGCAGGCGGTGACGCCTCGGATCTGGGCAAAAGCCTCACCTCGTTCGGTGCGATCAAGGCGGGCAACGCTGAGGGCACCATCCCAGCCTATGACGGCGGCCTGACCAAGGCACCGGCTGGCTTCGTACCCGATAGCGGGTTCTGGGTCGACCCGTTCAAGGATGAAAAACCACTGTTTCGCATCGATGCCAAAAACGTCGACCAATACGCGGACAAGCTCAGTGAAGGGCAAAAGACCCTGATCAAGAAGTACCCGACGTATTACATCGACATTTATCCAAGCCACCGCACCACCGCCTATCCCCAGGCAGTGCTTGACGCCACCGTGCGCAATGCCAGCAGTTGCCAGATTCAGAAAGATGGCCTGGCGGTCGACCCGTCCTGCCGTGGTGGCTTGCCGTTCCCGATTCCAAAGAACGGCAACGAAGTGATGTGGAACCAGCAGGTGCGCTACAAGATCGGCACCGGCTACTCGACCACCTCGTCTTCGAACAGTTGGGTTATCGATGCCAATGGTTCGATCACCAAGACCGCCGAACAGGCGACCTTCGAAGAAACGCCGTACTACCAAGTTACCCAGGCGGACCGAGATCCGCTGATGTATGCCCGGGTGTTCTCGCGCAATGACTATCCGGCGCGTCGTTCCGGTGAAGTTGTGGTGCTGACCGACTTCCTCGATCCTCTGGCCAAAGCCCGTCGCTCGTTCAGCTACTCCCCGGGTCAGCGTCGAGTCAAGCTGGCGCCGGAATTTGCCTTCGATACACCCGTGGCCAGTCAGGGCGGTGTGACGCTGTTTGATGAACTGCAAATGTTCTCCGGCAGCCAGGACCGCTTCGACTACAAACTGGTCGGCCGCAAAGAGATGTACATCCCGTACAACGCCTACAAGTTCTACTTCGGGACCAAGCAGGAAGATCAGTTCATGCCGCACCACGCCAACCCGGCCAACGAGCGCTGGGAGCTGCATCGGGTGTGGGTCGTGGAGGCGAACCTGAAGCCGGGCATGCGCCACGTCTACAGCAAGCGCACCTATTACCTGGATGAAGACACCTTCGGCGTTGGTCTGTATGACGCCTGGGACAAGAGCGGCGCGTTGTATCGCTCGATCTTCCTCAGTGGCGTACAGCTCTATGACAAGAACATTCCTTACAACGTGAAGAACGTCGTTTATGACTTCAACAAAGGCATGTACGCGTTGCTCAACGATGGGCTGAAAGGGGGTTACAAGTTCATCGACAAACCGCTTTCCGAGCGGGACATGAATCCTGAAGCCATTGTGGCCCGAGTTACCCAGCGCTGATGTGTATCGCCTGTTCTGCCCGCCGGTTTGCGCATCGAACCTGACGGGTAGAACAGGTGGATTTTGCCACGCGGGATGGTTGAGGAATAAAAATAATGACTAACCCTTGCCCTGCTTCTCTTGTTCTTTCCAAATCTCGTCTACTGCTTGCTGTTGCGCTGGCCGTCGGCGTGAATGCAGGGATGACGGCGCCTGCCTATAGCGCCGTCATGTCTTCCACTGATTCGCTGGACGTACCGGCGTTGAAGGTCGACGAACACCTGCCTGTACCCTTGCTGTCCGTTGCCAAGGCCGGAGATGCAATGATCAGTGTCGGCTTGCACGGGCTGATCCAGCGCTCCACCGATGGCGGGAAAACCTGGCAACAGGTCGACAGTCCGGTTTCCAGCGATCTGGTGCAGGTACGGTTTCGCGATGAACACAACGGCTGGATCGTCGGTCACGACGCGCTGGTGCTGCACACCACCGATGGTGGTCGCAACTGGCAGGTGCAACTCGATGGGCGCCGCCTGTTGACATTGCTCAATGGCTATTACGGCCCGCGGGCCGAAAAAGGCGATGAATCTGCAGCCCTGGTACTCAAGGAAGTTGCAATGGCCGCCAGTACCTCGGCGACCCCGGACGTATTGGCCGCACCTTTTCTGGATGTGATGTTCGATGCGCAGGGCAACGGCTTCGCCGTGGGTGCCTTTGGCCTGTTGTTGCACAGCACTGACAACGGCCAGAACTGGGAGCCGTGGCTCGAACGCAGTGACAACGAGCGACGCATGCACCTGTATGGGCTGGCGGAGCATGCGGGTACCTTTTACATCAGCGGCGAACAAGGTCTGCTGCTGCGCCTGGACACTCAGCAACAACGATTCGTGAAAATCGACACGCCTTACACCGGCACCTACTTCGGTGTCCGCGCCTTCGATCATCTGCTGCTTGCCTACGGATTGCGCGGCAATCTGTTCGCCAGCCGTGATGACGGCCAGCAATGGCAGCCTGTGGAAACCAACCTCAATAGCAGCCTGATCAGCATCGTCGAGCAGGGCAACGCCTTGATCGTCGTGAGTCAGGGCGGGCAATTGGTCAGCGTCGATCGGCAGAGTTTGCAGGTCACCCCGCTGGCGGATGCGCGAATGGGTGAGGTGTATGCAGCCAGTGCCACCAATCAGGCTGGGAGCCTGGTTGTCACGCGCTTTAGCGGCGCCAAGGTCATCGATATCGCCCAGGCCAACTGACGCCGTCGGCACGATTCCCCTACGAGAAAGAAAAAATGGTCGAGCAAAAATTCAACAGCGGGATGCCAGTGATCGCCAACCTGGAGGACTTTGACAAGAACTCCGGGGGCTGGTTTGAACGGGTGATTTTCCGTCATCGCATGGTGGTCGTCGTTGCCTGCTTGCTCGCCACGGTGGTGTTGGGCTTCTTTGCTACACGGCTGCAAGTGAATGCCAGCTTCGAGAAAATGATTCCCAGCTCCAGCCCCTACATCAAGAATTACCTGGCCTATAAAGACCAGCTTCCCGGGTTGGGTAACAGCATTCGCGTGGTGGTGGAAAACAAGAGCGGTGACATCTACGACGCCGACTACTTGCTGGCGCTGCAGAAAGTCAACGACACCCTGTACCTGATCCCGGGTATCGACCGTTCCTGGATGAAGTCGTTGTGGATGCCCATCGTTCGCTGGAAAGAAGTGACGGAGGAGGGCATTGATGGCGGTGCAGTGATGCCATCGGATTACGACGGCAGCGAAAAATCGATCAAAGCCTTGCGCCGCAACATTATGCGCGCTGGCATTGTCGGCAACCTGGTGGCCAACGACAGCCAGTCGAGCATGATCGTAGCGCCGTTGCTCGACACCAATCCGCAGACTGGCAAACCACTGGACTACGGTGATTTTTCCAAGCAACTGGAAGCGCAGATTCGCTCGCTGGAAAGCGACAAGGTGGGCATTCACATTGTCGGTTTCAGCAAGCTGGTAGGCGACCTGATCGACGGCCTGTATTCGGTGATGTTGTTCTTCGGCGCGTCGGTGGTGATCGCCGGGTTGTTCGTCTATTTCTATACCCGCTGCCTGCGCAGCACGTTATTGCTGGTGAGCGTTGCCGTGGCGGGCGTGGTGTGGCTGCTGGGGTTGATGCAAATCCTTGGCTACGATCTGGACCCGTATTCGATTCTGGTGCCGTTCCTGATTTTTGCCATCGGCATTTCCCATGGCACACAGAAGATGAACGGCATCCTTCAGGACATTGGCCGTGGCACCCATAAATACGTAGCTGCGCGCTATACCTTCCGTCGTTTGTTCCTGACCGGCCTTACCGCACTGCTGACCAATATTGTCGGGTTTGCCGTGCTGGTGATCATTGATATTCCGGTGATCCGCGACCTGGCCCTGACCACCAGCATCGGTGTCGCCGTGCTGATTTTCACCAAGCTGTTGTTGATTCCGGTAGCGCTGTCGTACCTCGGTGTCAGTAAAAAAGCCGCGCGTTATGCCATCGCCAAAGACCAGGCCGGCGAAGCCAATCGTGGTCTGCTCGGGCACCTCTGGCACAGTCTTGACCGCTTCACCGAACGTCCGTGGGCCACAGCGGTCATCGCTTTGTCGCTGCTGGTGACCCTGGGTTGCAGTGTGGTGATGATGCATCTGAAGGTGGGCGACCTGGACCCCGGTGCACCGGAGTTGCGTGCGGATTCGCGCTATAACCGCGACAACGCCTACATCACCGGTCATTACGGTCTCTCCAGTGACCAGTTCGTGGTCATCGTGAAGACCAATGAAGACAGCTGCCGTCTGTACCAATCGCTGCAAAGCATGGACAAACTGGCGTGGCACCTGCGTCAGACAGCCGGTGTACAAACCACCCAGTCGCTGGCCGAAACCGTGCGCATGATCAGTTCCGGCATGGCCGAAGGCAGCCCGAAATGGCTGAGCATCAGCCGTGACCAGGCGATCACCAACTCGGCGGTGGACGCGGCAATGATCTCCGCTCCCGGGATCACCAACCAGCAATGCTCCGTGACCCCGATTATCGCCTACCTGGCCGACCACAAGGCTGACACCCTGAGCCGGGTGTTGAAAGTCTCCGAAGAATTCGCCAAGCAAAACAACACCGCCGCTGGTGCTGAACAGCCGGTTGAATTCCTGTTGGCTGCGGGTAATGCCGGCATCGAGGCCGCCACCAATATCGAGGTAGAGAAGGGCATCATCACGATGTACCTGGCGGTGTACGGCGCCACGGCGTTGCTCTGCCTGCTGACCTTCCGCAGCTGGCGCGCAACCCTGGTGGCGCTGATTCCGCTGCTGATGACCACGATTATCTGCAAGGCGCTGATGGTCTGGCTGGGAATTGGCCTCAAGGTGGCCACCTTGCCGGTCATCGCCGTGGGTGTCGGTGTCGGTGTGGACTACGCACTGTATCTGCTCAGTGTGCAACTGGCGGTGCAGGAACGCGGTGGCAGCCTGGCGGTGGCCTATCGTCGCTCGCTGGACTTTACCGGTCGCGTCGTCGCACTCGTGGGCCTGACCATGGCCGCCGGGGTGATTACCTGGGCCTGGTCGCCAATCAAGTTCCAGGCCGACATGGGCATTCTGCTGACCTTCATGTTCCTGTGGAACATGCTTGGCGCGCTGGTGTTGATCCCGGCTCTGTCGCATTACCTGCTTAACCCCAAGGGCAACTCCAAGGCTGGAGTGACCCTCGACCTCGAAGACGCCCGCGCACAGCAGGAACCGCGTAAACCGGTAACCGGCGCATCGACCCACTCATTGACTGAGCTCGCCTTACCCCGGCGTGCCCGCTGACTAATAGCCAGGCACAGGCCCTGGCTGGCAATTGCAAGGAGATAATAATGTTCGAGTTATTGATGAGTGCCGACATGATGGTCCCGGACCCGGACGGCATGACGGAAATGTTGGTCGACAAGCTCGGGATCTACAAACACGAACGCTGGCGCCAGGCGTTCGATAATCACCCGTACATCGCGCATTTTCTGCGTGTACACAAATCCCTGGCGGTGTCGCCAACGCGCATTGAACCGCAGTGGCACCTGAATCGGCCGAATCCCGGCGACCCGTTGTTCCACGACTTTCTGGAAAGCCTGAAAGATTTCCAGGGTCATCATCGGCCGATGCTTACGCACTCCATCGTGCTGGCCCTGCACGGGGACAAGTTCGACGCGCTGGTGGACAAACTGATGCGTCGACGCTTGCCGTTCCGCATGGCGCAGCGCACCCCGGAAATGCCGTTCGACCGTCTGTGGCTGGGTGCTACGCCTGAGCAACCTTACTATCAGCCTTCTGTGGATGGTGGTCTGTGCATTGAAATCATGCCGACCGAGCCGTTGCAGATGCCGCCGGAAACCTATCAGTTGCCACCGATGCAACCGCGCGATCAAAAGCCCGGCGACATGGTGCGCGTCACGGCCCGTGGCTTCCTGGTACGCGACCTCGACGAAACCCTGCGCAAGGTATCGACCAACCTCGATTGGGAACCAAGCGGTCCGGTAGAGAACATCCGCAGCGAAGGCTATCGCCGTGCGCGCATGGGGTTCACCGTGCCGAACAGTGCGACCCTCGATGTACTCGAGGCGACTTACTGGAACACCGACGCCGGTCACTACGTCAATAACTGGGGTCCGGGTCCGTATTACATCCGGATCGGTGTCAATGATCTGGCCGCCAAAGCGGAAGATCTGCGCGCACGCGGCACCCGGTTCCAGTGGATCGAATCCTCGGAGGCCGTGGGCGGTCGTCCATTGATCAAGATCGATCCACAAGAACTCAATGGTCAAGTCTTCGAGTTCGAGGAGTGCCCTGCATGAGTACAGCGCAAAACCTGCAGTCTCCCGTGCTGATCAACGATGCGGTGCGCGTGGAGCGCGATGCCATGGTGGGCTGGGTCGTTCTGACCCGCCCCGGACAGATCAATGCCATCAACGATGAGATTCGCCAAGGCGTGCCGCAAGCGCTGGCACTGTTGCAGAAAGACCCTGACATTCGCGTGATCGTGATTCGCGGAGAAGGCGAGCGCGGCTTTTGTGCCGGTGCCGATATCAAGGAACGCCGCGGCCCGGAGTCCAGCCTGCAAGTGCGTCAGCGTATGGAAAACGTACGCTGGATCGAAACCCTGGACGGCATCACCAAACCAGTGATCGCCGCCATTCATGGCTACTGCATGGGCGGTGGACTGGAATTGGTGCTAGCGTGTGATATCCGTTTCGCAGCCCCCGATGCCGTGTTCGCACTGCCGGAAACCGGTCTGGGATTGATTCCCGGTGGTGGCGGCACGCAGCGACTGTCTCGAGTGGTTGCACCGGGACAGGCGTTGGACATGTTGCTCACCGGTGACCGAATGGGCGCCGAGCAAGCGCAGCGCATTGGCCTGGTCAGTCGACTGGCCAGTGACAACGCCAGACTTGTGGAAGAAGTGCGTGCTTTTGCCAAACGCATTGCCAGCAAGCCACCTACCGCGTCGGCCKTTGTCAAACAGGCTGCGCGGGCGGCACTGGAAATGGATCTCAAACGAGGCCTGGACCTGGAACTTGATCTGTTTGCCTTGTTGGCCCCGACCAAGGACGCCCGCGAAGCGGCCCAGGCCTTCAGCGAACGGCGCGAACCGCGTTTTACCGGCGAATAATGCGCCACCCCCTAAAACAAAAAGGATAAGGGCATGAGTACAGGAAAACTGGCAGGACGAGTGGCCATTATTACCGGCTCCGGTGGCGGCCTGGGCGCCGAATGCGCTCGGGTTCTGGCATCGCATGGCGCGAGTATTGCCGTGGTCGATATCAATTTCGAGGGGGCAACAGCCGTTGCCCAATCGTTGGTCGCCGAGGGCCATCAGGCCTTGGCGATTGCCACCGATGTGTCCTCGGAGGACTCTGTGCGGGCGATGGTCGCCCAGGTGAAAGAGCGTTTCGGCCGTATCGACATATTGCACAACAACGCGGCGATTCTGAATGCCGAGCAACGTCAGTTGGACCGTGATTTCGTCAACCTTGACATGCAGGCCTGGGACCGCGCCATCGCCGTCAACCTGCGTGGTGCGGTGCTGTGCACCAAGCATGTGATTCCGGTCATGCTAGAACACGGCAAGGGCTCGATCATCTTCGCCACCTCGGGTCTGGGCATGCAGGGCGATATGTCCCTGACCGGCTACGCCACTTCCAAGGCCGGGCTGATGATGCTGCCGCGCATGGTGGCCTCGCAGTACGGCAAGCAAGGCATTCGCGGCAACGCCGTGCAGATCGGACTGGCGCCTTCGGAACACGCCATGCCTGAACCCTTGCTCGACATTCTGCGCGACAACCACTGCACTGCCGAGCTTGGCACGCCACGGCAGATCGCCGATGTCGTGGCCTTCCTGGCCAGTGATGAATCCTCCTTTGTCACCGGCACCACCTTGGTCGCCGACGGCGGTTTCAGCAGCCACACACCGTCCCTGGTGGCGATGCGCGCACTATTCGCGCAAATGGGCCGCACCGGCATGTAACGCTTGCCGCGGCGCACCCTGTGCGGTGCGCCGAGGCTGATCTTCCTCGCCACAGCCGCCGCATGCCGCCGTGGTTGAACTTCGACATGGAAGCTTGTGATGAACCCGAACCAAAATGCGAGTAACACTGATTACGATGTGATCGTGGTCGGTGGTGGCACCAATGGCTTGTCGGCGGGCTGCTACCTGGGTATGGAAGGCAAGAAAGTACTGGTGCTTGAAGCGTTGGACAAGGTCGGCGGAATGGCTTCGTCTGGCTATCTGATACCCGAAGCACCGCAGCACCTGGTTCACCCCTGTGCCCTGGATATGATGTCGATGCGGGTACATTCCCATGTGCCGGCGGAGCTGGGACTTGAGCGCCACGGTTTCAAATCGGTGGAGCTCGCCCCGGGGTATGTGTATCTGCACCCGGATGGCCAGTCGCTGATTTTCTGGCGTGATCGTGAGAAAACCGCTGCCGAGATTCGCCGCTTCAGCAGCAAGGACGCCGAGGCGTTTCTTGAGTTCATGAAAGTCATCGACATGTTCCTCGATATCGCGCTGCCGATGATGCGTGTCGACCCGGCGAAGACCAACCTGGGTGTGAAGCTGAAGATGCTTGGCACCGCGATCAAACACAAAGCCTTGAAACCCGAACTGATGGCACTGATGACGGGGTCCGCGCTGCAAGCTGCGCGTGAACGCTTCGAGCATCCGGTGACCATTTCCGCGATGTGCGCGCTGACCGGTCTGGCGGGGGATATCAGCGCCGATGGCGGTGGGATTTATTACGCCTTGCTGGGTTTTCTCCACCGATTCGGCGTTGGCCGAGTGTTGGGCGGGATGCAGCAGTTGAGCAATGCCATGCGAGCTCGTCTGGAAGAACTGGGCGGTCAGGTGTTGGTGTCGGCCAGCGTCAGTGAAATCGTTGCCAAAGATGGCCGCATCAAAGGAGTGAAACTGGCTGATGGTCGCCAGTTTACAGCTCGTGCAGTCATTGCTGGCTGTCACCCCAAGCCTGCGCTGGATATGGTCACCCCTGGTGAAATCCCTAAACATCTGCTGACTCGCATCGCTATGGCGCCCGCCAATGGCAAGGGCTCGGGACCACTGAAGGTGGACGTGGCCTTGCGTGGGCAGATTTCCCTGCCACGTTTTGCTGCAGCACGCGGCGATGGTGTGGATCTGCGTAAGACCGTGATGTTGATCGGCACCGAAGAAGCCGTGCTGGAAAACTTTGCCGCTTGCGCCCGTGGTGAAGTACCGAAGTTGCCCTATATCACCGTGGCTGCTCCGAGCGCGGCCGACCCTTCACAAGCGCCGGCTGGCCAGGACGTGCTGTACATCTATCCGCCGGTGATGCCGGTGAACCCCAATGAGGGGTGGGACGCATTGCGTGAACGGGTAGCCGACCAAGTGCAAGAACAGCTGTATGACTACATCGAGGGGATCGAAGGGCAGGTGATTGGCCGGCACATTGAGGCGGCCCCGGACTTTACGGCACGCTTGAATACTGTGAATGGCTGTGTGGTGCATATCGACACCACCTCGATGCGTTCGAGCACCATGCGCCCTGCGTACGGTTTGGGAGGAGATACCTTGCCGGTGGCGGGTCTGTATTTTGGCAGCGCCGGCATACATCCGGGCGGTGGCGTCAACGGTATGGCCGGGCGATTGGCGGCCAAGAGGGTGAGCAAGTACCTGCAGAAAAAAGGTAACTGATTCCAATGCGGATCGGTTAGCACGAGCGCTGAGCTTGTTTGGCGAGGGAGCAAGCTCCCTCGCCACAGGTTTTATACGTCTTGGAAACGCCGAAAGCGGTTAAACGCTGTCGGCGTTTTTTTCTGCACCCAACGAAATACTCGCCAGGACAAAGTCCGCCGAGTACTGGCGCCAGGTGGCCATGCCTTGCGCTGAGTCGGTGTCCAGGCCGGCGAGTGCAGACATCGAGTAGCGGTTGGTGAACCAGCCTGTGGTCACCAGCGATGCACTCGCCAGTAAAAGGCGCGGGTTGATGTCCGCACGGAAATCACCACTGGCAGCCCCCCGCACCAGAATCGCATCGAGCTTGGCGATCAGTGTCGGAGCCATTTCCAGAAAATGGTTGYGCGGTGTCTCGTGGGTATCGTGGTAGCGAATGCCCTCCAGCGCGAGGCTACCGAGGAAGGGGTCAAAACGGTATTGGTCGAAGAAGTGATTGAGCACGGTGCGCATCGCCAAGGGGGGTGGCAGCTCTTCGACATTGAGGTTGACCAGCTCGGACATGATGTTGTCCGAAGACTCGTCCAGTACCGCGACAAACAGCCCCTCCTTGGAGTTGTAGTAGTGGTAGACCAGTTGCTTGGTGACGCCGGCATCGCGGGCAATTTCTTCCACGCGCGCACCGGCCAGGCCTTTTTTAGCGAATTCCACACGCGCAGCAGCGAGCAGGCGATTCATCGTATTGCGTTTGCCCTGTTCGCCACCTTCTGCTGCCTTTACCGCCACCTCGTACTCCTCATGCCTGGATTGGCCAGGCTATTTATACCTTGAAGCATTTTCCTGGGTGTCTTCGTTTGACCCCGAGTCAAACGAAGCAGACTACCCGTGCAGACGCATCCGCTTACCATAGGTTGGCAGGCTGGGGAGCGAACGTAAAGCGCCGAACGACCCGCTGCCACGCTTCAGCTCCGAGGGTCCGCAGCCGCGCGATCTTGGTGTGCAAAAAGAATAAAAACAAGAGACTCGTCGTTGCCGCACCCGCAGTTACCGGTTAGCCGACCCCAGGTTTTCGACCCCGTTACTGTTATCGCCATGCGCTGGCGAGTCTCGCTGGTATTCCCTGATGTCGTCGTGCGCAAGAACTGACAAGCACAGGCGACAGCTGACTGATAGGAGATCCTGATGAGCAACGAAAGCGCAGCACTGGACCTGGCAACCGCGTATTCCGCCGTGTCTGACCTGTATCGCGGTACTGACCTGGATATTCATGCGGTGTGCCGCGAGCAACGCTTGAAATCACCCATCTATGAGGGTGACTTCATCAAGCAGTTCGGGGTCCCGACCAACGCCGGCACCCAGCAGGGCACTCGCCCGACTTGTGCCTTGTTCAAGTATCAGGACGTGATGACGGTTCTGCGCGATGGTGCGC
>NZ_JBFUKU010000093.1:0-18578 GCF_056400685.1 Pseudomonas sp. P5_A12
GGCGCCGAGATTGCCTTGGTGTTTGGTCGTGAAGATTCCGGCCTGACCAATGAAGAGCTGCAGCGATGTCATTATCACGTGCACATCCCCTCAGACCCTGAGTTCAGTTCGCTGAACCTTGGGGCGGCGGTGCAGGTGTTGGGTTATGAAGTGCGCATGTCCTGGCTCGCGGCCCAAGGGCAGCCGAGCAAGGTCGAGAAGGATGAAGTGGCGTCCACCAAAAGTGGTGAGCTGGCGACCATGGATGAGCTGGAGCGGTTCTATGAACATCTGGAGCAAACCCTGGTGGCCATCGAATTCCTCGATCCGGAAAAGCCACGGCACTTGATGGCGCGCCTGCGCCGGTTGTACGGACGTAGCTCGGTCAGCCGGGCGGAAATGAATATATTGCGTGGCATCCTCACGGAAACCCAAAAAGCGGCCCGTGGCGAGCTTCTAAAGCGGAAGGATTAAAAATGTTCGAGCGTTTGCGTGAAGATATCCAAAGCGTATTCCACCGAGACCCGGCGGCGCGTAACGCTTTTGAAGTCCTGACTTGCTACCCGGGCATGCATGCCATCTGGATTCATCGCCTGTCGGCGGCCCTGTGGCGCGCTGAGCTGAAGTGGCTGGCGCGGCTGGTGTCGAACTTCGGTCGCTGGCTGACCGGGATCGAAATCCATCCGGGCGCCAAAGTCGGTCGTCGTTTCTTTATTGACCATGGCATGGGCATTGTTATTGGTGAAACCGCCGAGATCGGCAATGACGTCACCCTTTATCAAGGCGTGACGCTGGGCGGGACCAGCTGGAACAAGGGCAAGCGTCACCCGACCCTTGAAGATGGCGTGGTAGTCGGCGCGGGTGCCAAGGTGCTTGGCCCGTTCACTGTCGGCGCTGGTGCCAAGGTCGGCTCCAATGCCGTGGTGACTAAAGCGGTTCCGCCGGGGGCGACGGTGGTGGGGATTCCGGGGCGGATCATCGTCAAATCCGATGATGAGCAGGATGCCAAGCGCAAGGCCATGGCCGAGAAGATTGGTTTTGATGCCTACGGTGTCGGCGAAGACATGCCTGACCCGGTAGCGCGTGCCATTGGTCAGCTGCTTGATCACTTGCAGGCGGTCGATGGTCGTCTGGAGGGGATGTGCGGCGCGCTGAAGGATCTGGGCAGTAATTACTGCGCCAAGGATCTGCCTGAACTGCGTGAAGAAGATTTCGCCTGTGTGAAGGACAAGGATCAGAGTCAGGCCAGCTAGACCGAGTCGAATTTATCGCGAGCAGGCTGGCTCCCACAGGGAAATGCATTTCAAATGTGGGAGCSAGCCTGCTCGCGATGAACGATAACGCGCAATTGCTGGCTGTAACCGTCCAGCCTTTGCTATGATGCGGCCGCTCTTTTGCGGGTAAACCTGACTAAAGTACTAGGTCTTATAGTTGACTTAAATACTCGGGAATTGCATACTCGCCCCATTACGAACTCCGTGGTAATTGTCCATGCGACTGACTACAAAAGGCCGATACGCCGTGACCGCCATGCTCGATCTGGCGTTGCACGCGCAGCACGGGCCTGTGTCCCTGGCCGATATCTCCGAGCGCCAAGGCATCTCCCTGTCCTACCTCGAACAGCTTTTCGCCAAATTGCGCCGCAGCAATCTGGTGTCCAGCGTCCGGGGGCCGGGTGGTGGCTACCAATTGTCCCGCGATATGCAGGGCATCCAGGTCGCCCAGGTGATCGATGCGGTGAACGAGTCGGTCGATGCAACCAAATGCCAGGGTCAAGGCGATTGCCATTCCGGCGATACCTGTCTGACTCACCACTTGTGGTGCGACCTGAGCCTGCAGATTCACGAATTTCTGAGCGGTATCAGCTTGGCTGACCTTGTGACTCGCCGTGAGGTGCAAGATATAGCCCAGCGTCAGGACCAGCGCCGTTGCAATAGCAAGGCGCCACGCCTGGACAAGATTGAAGCGTCCGCCGTCGAATGACAGCCAAAGAGCTAACGGCACGCCAGCCAGCCTGATTTAGGAGATAGTCCATGAAATTGCCGATTTACCTTGATTACTCTGCGACCACCCCGGTTGATCCGCGTGTAGCGCAAAAAATGAGTGAATGCCTGCTGGTCGACGGAAACTTCGGTAACCCGGCGTCCCGTTCCCACGTGTTCGGCTGGAAAGCTGAAGAGTCCGTCGAAAACGCTCGTCGTCAGGTCGCAGACCTGGTCAACGCCGATCCGCGTGAAATCGTCTGGACCTCCGGCGCCACTGAGTCCGACAACCTGGCAATCAAGGGTGCGGCGCATTTCTATGCGACCAAGGGCAAACACCTGATCACCACCAAGATTGAGCACAAGGCTGTCCTCGACACCATGCGCCAACTGGAACGTGAAGGCTTCGAAGTGACCTACCTCGAGCCGCGTACCGATGGTCTGGTGACGCCAGAGATGATTGAAGCTGCACTGCGTGACGACACCATCCTGGTTTCGGTCATGCACGTGAACAACGAAATCGGCACCGTCAACGACATCGCCGCCATCGGCGAGCTGACTCGTTCCAAGGGCATCCTGTTCCACGTCGACGCTGCTCAGTCCACTGGCAAGGTCGACATCGACCTGTCGAAGCTGAAAGTCGACCTGATGTCCTTCTCCGCACACAAAACCTACGGCCCTAAAGGCATCGGCGCGCTGTACGTCAGCCGCAAGCCGCGTGTTCGCATCGAAGCGACCATGCACGGCGGCGGTCACGAGCGTGGCATGCGTTCGGGCACCCTGGCGACCCATCAGATCGTTGGCATGGGTGAAGCTTTCCGCGTAGCCAAAGAAGACATGGCTGCCGAAAACGTGCGCATCAAAGCCCTGAGCGACCGCTTCTTCAAACAGGTCGAAGGCCTGGAAGAGCTGTACATCAACGGCAGCATGACCGCCCGCGTACCGCACAACCTGAACCTGAGCTTCAACTACGTTGAAGGCGAGTCGCTGATCATGGCGCTCAAGGATCTGGCGGTTTCGTCCGGTTCGGCTTGCACCTCGGCTTCCCTGGAGCCTTCGTACGTACTGCGTGCCCTGGGCCGCAACGACGAACTGGCACACAGCTCGATTCGCTTCACCTTCGGCCGTTTCACTACCGAAGAAGAAATCGACTACGCCGCGCAGAAAGTCTGCGAGGCCGTTACCAAGCTGCGCACTTTGTCGCCGCTGTGGGACATGTACAAAGACGGTGTCGACATTTCGAAAATCGAGTGGGCGGCACACTGATTTCAAGTCGCCGCGAACCGGCCCTGTAAAACCAAGGTTTGCAGGGCTTAAAGAGCGACTCTCTGATGAGTGAGGAATAAGCATCATGGCTTACAGCGAAAAGGTCATCGACCACTACGAAAACCCGCGCAACGTCGGCAAGATGGACGCGGAAGATCCTGATGTCGGCACCGGCATGGTCGGCGCTCCGGCATGCGGCGACGTTATGCGCCTGCAAATCAAGGTCAACGAGCAAGGCATCATCGAAGACGCCAAGTTCAAGACCTACGGTTGCGGTTCGGCGATCGCTTCCAGCTCCCTGGCGACCGAGTGGATGAAAGGCAAGACTCTGGATGAAGCAGAGACCATCAAGAACACTCAGCTGGCTGAAGAACTGGCCCTGCCGCCAGTGAAAATTCACTGCTCCGTACTCGCTGAAGACGCTATCAAAGCGGCCGTTCGCGACTACAAGCAGAAGAAAGGCTTGATCTGACTTTCAGGTTTTGGCGACGAGTAAGGAGTCACCGATGGCTATCAGCATGACAGAAGCGGCTGCTCGACACGTGCGGCGCTCCCTCGACGGGCGCGGCAAAGGTGAAGGGATTCGTCTGGGTGTTCGCACCACAGGCTGTTCCGGCCTTGCCTACGTGCTGGAGTTTGTCGACGAGGTGGTTGCAGAGGATCAGGTGTTTGAAAGTCACGGCGAAAAAGTGATTATCGACCCGAAAAGCCTGGCCTACCTGGACGGCACCGAGCTCGATTTCGTCAAGGAAGGGTTGAACGAAGGCTTCAAGTTCAACAACCCCAACGTACGCGGTGAATGTGGCTGCGGCGAAAGCTTCAACATCTGAGGCTTGTCGTGGGTACTCCTTGTCATTTCGCTTTATTTGAGCTGCAACCGAGTTTCAATCTGGACCTCGACCAGCTGGCTACGCGCTACCGTGAGTTGGCGCGCAGTGTTCATCCGGACCGCTTTGCTGACGCTTCCGAGCGTGAGCAGCGGTTGGCGCTAGAGCAATCCGCGAGCCTCAACGAGGCCTACCAGACGCTCAAAAGTCCCCCCAAGCGTGCGCGTTACTTGCTCGCTTTGAATGGTGGCGAGCTGCCGCTGGAGGTCACGGTGCATGATCCGGAGTTTCTTTTGCAGCAGATGGAGCTGCGTGAAGAGCTCGAAGACCTGCAAGACAGTGCCGATCTGGCCGGTGTTGCAGCGTTCAAGCGTCGGCTGAAAACCGCCCAGGATGTACTGAACCAAAGCTTCGCGGCTTGTTGGAATGACGCTGTGCACCGTGAACAGGCCGAACGCCTGATGCGGCGCATGCAGTTCCTCGACAAGCTCACTTACGAAGTGCGCCAGTTAGAAGAGCGCCTCGACGATTAACCCAGTGCCGCTCCGGTCGCACGCCTGATATACAGATAAGTCCTGATACCAATGGCCCTACTGCAGATCGCCGAACCCGGCCAAAGTCCTCAACCGCACCAGCGTCGTCTGGCTGTGGGAATCGACTTGGGCACTACCAATTCGCTGGTCGCTGCGTTGCGCAGTGGTCTTTCCGAGCCTCTGGCTGACGCTGACGGACAGGTCATTCTGCCGTCTGCCGTGCGCTATCACGCTGATCGCGTCGAAGTCGGCGAGTCCGCCAAGCTGGCTGCCGCGACCGATCCGTTGAATACGGTGCTGTCAGTCAAGCGCTTGATGGGTCGTGGTCTGTCCGACGTCAAGCAATTAGGCGATCAACTGCCGTACCGCTTTGTCGGCGGCGAGTCGCACATGCCGTTCATCGACACTATCCAAGGGCCGAAAAGCCCGGTGGAAGTCTCCGCCGATATCCTGAAAGTGCTGCGTCAGCGCGCCGAAGCGACGTTGGGTGGTGAGCTGGTCGGCGCGGTGATCACCGTTCCGGCCTATTTCGATGATGCGCAGCGTCAAGCCACCAAGGATGCGGCCAAACTGGCCGGTCTGAACGTACTGCGTTTGCTCAATGAGCCGACGGCCGCGGCGGTCGCTTACGGGTTGGATCAACACGCTGAAGGCCTGGTCGCCATTTATGATCTGGGCGGCGGCACCTTTGATATTTCGATTCTGCGCCTGACGGGCGGTGTGTTTGAGGTCTTGGCTACCGGCGGCGACAGCGCGCTGGGTGGCGATGACTTCGATCACGCGATTGCCGGCTGGATTATCGAGAGCGCCGGTTTGTCCGCCGACCTCGACCCGGGTGCGCAGCGTCAACTGCTGCAAACGGCCTGCGCTGCCAAAGAAGCGCTGACCAATGCCTTGTCGGTCAAAGTGGCTCATGGTGACTGGAGCGCGGAGCTTACTCGCGAGGCCTTTGACGCGCTGATCGAGCCGATGGTCGCTCGCAGCCTGAAAGCCTGCCGCCGTGCAGTGCGTGATTCCGGTGTCGAGCTGGAAGAAGTGCATGCGGTGGTCATGGTCGGTGGCTCGACTCGCGTGCCGCGCGTTCGTGAAGCCGTCGCTGAAGCCTTTGGTCGTCAGCCGCTGACTGAAATCGATCCGGATCAAGTGGTGGCCATCGGTGCTGCGATCCAGGCCGATACCTTGGCTGGCAACAAGCGCGACGGCGATGAACTGCTGTTGCTCGACGTGATTCCGTTGTCCCTGGGGCTGGAAACCATGGGCGGTCTGATGGAGAAGGTGATTCCGCGCAACACCACCATCCCTGTCGCCCGCGCTCAGGACTTCACGACTTATAAAGATGGCCAGTCGGCCATGGCGATCCATGTATTGCAGGGCGAGCGCGAGCTGATCAGCGACTGTCGTTCCCTGGCACGCTTCGAATTGCGCGGTATTCCGGCGATGGTGGCCGGCGCGGCGAAGATTCGCGTGACCTTCCAGGTCGATGCCGACGGTCTGCTCAGTGTTTCGGCCCGTGAATTGGGTTCGGGTGTTGAGGCGAGCATTCAGGTCAAGCCGTCCTACGGCCTGACCGACGGCGAAATCGCCAGGATGCTCAAGGATTCGTTCCAGCACGCCAATGACGACAAGGTTGCCCGAGTGCTGCGTGAGCAGCAGGTCGACGCACAACGCCTGATTGAAGCGGTACAGGCTGCTCTGGAGGCTGATGGCGAGCGCTTGCTCGACGCCGAAGAGCGCCTGGTCATCGATATGCAGGTGCAGGAATTGACCGAACTGATGAAAGGTACTGATGGTTACGCCATCGAGCTGCAGACCAAGCGTCTGTCGCAAGTGACCGATGCCTTTGCTGCCCGCCGCCTGGACTCGACGGTGAAAGCCGCGCTGGCGGGGCGCAACCTGAATGAGATTGAGGAATAACGATGCCGCAGGTCATTTTTCTGCCACACGAGAAGTTTTGCCCGGAAGGCATGGTTGTTGAGGCTGAGACCGGTACGTCCATCCTCGAACTGGCGCATGAGCACCATATCGAGATGGAAAGCGCCTGTGGCGGCGTCTGCGCTTGCACCACCTGTCACTGCCTGATTCGTGAAGGCTTTGACTCGCTGGAAGAGGCTGACGAGCTGGAAGAAGACTATCTTGATAAGGCTTGGGGGCTGGAAGCTCAGTCCCGCCTGGCCTGTCAGGCCAAAGTCGGGACTGAAGACCTGACAGTGGAAATTCCGAAATATTCGCTCAACCATGCGGCTGAAGCGCCGCACTGATTCAAGGAAGCGACATGAGTCTGAAATGGGTTGATGTGCTGGAAATCGCGATCCAGCTGGCTGAGTCCAGGCCGGAAGTGGATCCGCGTTATGTGAACTTCGTCGATCTGCACCAATGGGTGCTGGCATTGCCGGAGTTCAGTGATGATCCGACCCGCGGTGGCGAGAAGGTGCTTGAAGCCATTCAGGCCGCCTGGATCGAAGAAGCAGACTGAGTCTGCGCCGTACGCAGTTAGGCAATACCCAATAACCCGCGTATAATTCGCGGGTTTAATTTTTCACAAATTACCGTTTCTGGAGTTACACCATGGCTGTTCAACGTACTTTCTCCATCATCAAGCCTGACGCTGTTGCAAAAAACGTCATCGGCGAGATCACCACTCGTTTCGAAAAAGCAGGCCTGCGCGTTGTAGCTTCGAAACTGAAGCAACTGTCCAAAGCTGAAGCTGAAGGCTTCTACGCTGAGCACAGCGCTCGTGGTTTCTTCGGCGACCTGGTTGCTTTCATGATTTCCGGCCCGGTTGTTGTTCAGGTTCTGGAAGGCGAAAACGCTATCGCTCTGAACCGTGAGCTGATGGGCGCTACCAACCCTAAAGAAGCTGCTGCCGGCACCATCCGCGCTGACTTCGCTGATTCCATCGATGCCAACGCTGTACACGGTTCGGACTCCGAAGCCGCTGCTGCTCGCGAAATCTCGTACTTCTTCGCAGCTACTGAAGTAACCACTCGCTAAGCATTGCTTAAGAGTGAAGGTGAATCCATGACTACATCGACTGTAAAAACCAACCTGCTGGGTCTGACTCAACAGGAAATGGAAAAATTCTTCGACTCAATCGGGGAGAAGCGTTTCCGTGCCGGTCAGGTAATGAAATGGATTCACCACCTTGGCGTCGATGATTTCGACGCCATGACGAACGTCAGCAAGGCCTTGCGCGACAAGCTCAAGGTTATTGCCGAGGTTCGTGGTCCTGAAGTGGTCAGCGAGGACATTTCCACCGACGGCACCCGTAAATGGGTGGTGCGCGTGGCGTCCGGCAGCTGCGTCGAGACCGTGTACATTCCCCAGGGCAAACGTGGCACGTTGTGCGTTTCGTCCCAGGCAGGCTGTGCCCTGGATTGCAGTTTCTGCTCCACCGGCAAGCAAGGTTTCAACAGCAACCTCACCGCCGCCGAAGTCATCGGTCAGGTGTGGATTGCCAATAAATCGTTCGGCAGCATCCCGGCGACCGCCGACCGTGCCATCACCAACGTGGTGATGATGGGTATGGGCGAGCCGCTGCTGAACTTCGACAACGTTGTCGCGGCCATGCACCTGATGATGGATGACCTGGGCTACGGCATTTCCAAGCGCCGTGTGACCCTGTCGACCTCCGGCGTGGTACCGATGATCGATGAGCTGTCCAAGCACATCGACGTCTCGCTGGCGTTGTCGTTGCACGCACCGAATGACGCATTGCGTAACCAATTGGTGCCGATCAACAAGAAGTATCCGCTTAAGATGCTGCTTGAGTCGTGCCAGCGCTACATGTCGTCCCTGGGCGAAAAGCGCGTGCTGACTATTGAGTACACTTTGCTCAAGGACATCAACGACAAGGTTGAACATGCCGTTGAGATGATCGAGTTGCTCAAGAACATCCCGTGCAAGATCAACCTGATTCCGTTCAACCCGTTCCCGCATTCCGGCTACGAGCGCCCGAGCAACAACGCGATTCGCCGGTTTCAGGATCAGCTTCACCATGCAGGCTTCAATGTCACCGTACGCACCACCCGCGGTGAAGACATCGATGCCGCGTGTGGCCAATTGGTAGGGCAGGTGCTGGATCGCACCCGTCGCAGCGAACGTTATATCGCCGTGCGCGAGTTGAGCGCCGAAAACGATATGGCACAAAACGCCGCGAAATAATTCAAGAGAGGATCTCTATGTCCCTGCGCTTTGCGCTGCTTTTGCTGTGGGCCAGCCTGTGTGCTGGTTGTGTCCTTTCGGGCGATTTCAATCCGATGAAGACCAGTAAGGGCCGTGATGAGGCGCGTGTTGCCTACGTGCAGCTGGGCTTGGGCTACTTGCAACAAGGCATGACCGAACGCGCTAAAGTCCCGCTGAAAAAAGCGTTGGACCTGGATGACTCGGACCCGGATGCCAATGCGGCATTAGGGTTGGTGTTTCAGGCTGAAATGGAGCCTGAACTGGCAGACCAGCATTTTCGCAAGGCGCTGTCCTCCCGCCCCAACGATGCTCGAATCCTGAACAACTACGGCAGTTTTCTGTTCGAGGAAAAACGTTACAAAGAGGCGTACGAGCGCTTTGAACAGGCCGCCGCCGATACGCTGTATCCTGAGCGTTCGCGAGTATTCGAGAACCTGGGCATGACCGCATCAAAGCTGGGTGAGCGTGATCTCGCGCAGCAGCAACTGGAAAAAGCCCTGCGTTTGAATCGCCAACAGCCACGTGCATTACTCGAAATGGCTGAGTTGTCCTTCGAAGACAGGCATTATGTGCCCGCGCGTGACTATTACGATCGTTTTAGCCTGCTGACCGAGCAAAATGCACGTAGTCTATTGCTCGGTGTTCGGCTGGCAACAGTGTTTGAAGATCGCGACAAGGCCGCCAGTGCAGGCCTGCAACTAAAACGACTCTATCCCGGTACACCGGAATATCAGCAATACCTGTCGGAGCAATGATGAAAGCGGCGCATCCCGAAGTTGTAGCAGCGAATCGCGTTAACCCCGGTGAGACTTTGCGCCAGGCCCGCGAAAGCAATGGCTGGTCGCTGTCCGAAGTGGCCCTCAAGCTCAACCTCACTGTCACCTCCTTGAGCAACCTGGAAGCCGGCGCATTCGACAAGCTGCCTGGGCATACCTTTGCTCGCGGTTATATCCGTGCGTACGCCAAATTGCTGGGCATGGACCAGGCCGTTCTTGTCCAGCAGTTCGACCAATCCACCGGCACCGATTCCCACGGCAGCAGCGTGCACAGCCTGGGTCGTATCGAAGAGCCGGTGCGGGTTTCCCATACTATTTTGCGTATTGTCAGCCTGTTGTTGCTGATCGCCGTGATTGGCGGTGGTTTTGTCTGGTGGCAGGATCAAACTTCGCTGCGCACCAAGGATATTATCGGTCTGAGCCCTGAACACGTTGAAGTGGAAGGCGCCGACGGCACCACCCAGATCCATCCTCTGGACGAGCCGGAAGACCAGGCCGTCGCGCAAGGTCAGGCTGAAAGCGCTACCCCGCTTGCATTGCCTCAAGTCGAAACCACCTCTGAGGCGCCGGCTAAAGCTGAAGCAACGGCGCCTGCTGTTGCACCGACAGCCTCGACGCCGGTTGCCCCGACACACAACGTCGCTCCAGTGGTTGCAGTACCGGCCGCTCCGGCTCCGGCTGTTCCAGCACCGGTGGTGACCGCTCCGACTGCTCCCGCTCCAGTAACGACAGCTCCAGTAGCCGGCCAAGGCCAGGTTCAGCTGAAGTTCACCGCTGACTGCTGGACGCAAGTGACCGATGGCGCTGGCAAGGTGCTGTTGAGTGGTCTCAAGCGTAAAGGCGATAGCGTTTCCGTCAGCGGCAAACCGCCGTTCACCGTGCGTCTGGGCTTCGCCCGTGGCGCGCAAATCAGCTACAACGGTCAGGCGGTTGATGTCGCTCCGTTCACCAGTGGCGAGACTGCTCGCCTGAAGTTGGGTCAATAAGTCATGCACGGCGAATCTCCAATCAAACGTCGCGAATCCCGCAAGATCTGGGTCGGTAACGTGCCTGTTGGCGGCGATGCACCTATCGCTGTGCAGAGCATGACCAACAGCGACACCAATGATGTGGCCGCCACCGTGGCCCAGATCAATCGTCTGGAAGCCGCTGGCGTCGATATCGTGCGCATTTCCGTGCCGGACATGGATGCGGCCGAAGCCTTCGGCAAGATCAAGCAACTGGTCAAGGTGCCATTGGTGGCTGACATCCACTTCGACTACCGGATTGCCTTGCGCGTGGCCGAGTTGGGTGTTGACTGCCTGCGGATCAACCCGGGCAATATCGGTCGTGAGGACCGCGTACGCGCGGTGGTCGATGCCGCCCGTGATCGCGGGATTCCGATCCGCATCGGCGTCAACGCCGGATCCCTGGAAAAAGACCTGCAAAAGAAGTACGGCGAGCCCACCCCGGCTGCGCTGGTCGAGTCTGCCCTGCGTCACGTCGAGCACCTCGAACGCCTGAATTTCCAGGACTTCAAAGTCAGCGTGAAGGCCTCCGACGTGTTCATGGCCGTCGAAGCCTACCGCCTGCTGGCCAAAGAAATCGTCCAGCCTCTGCATTTGGGTATCACCGAAGCGGGTGGTTTGCGCTCAGGCACAGTGAAATCCGCCGTGGGCCTCGGTATGCTGCTCGCCGAAGGGATTGGCGATACTATTCGCATCTCGTTGGCGGCTGACCCGGTCGAGGAAGTGAAAGTCGGCTACGACATTCTCAAATCCCTGCATTTGCGCTCCCGTGGCATCAACTTCATCGCCTGCCCGAGCTGCTCGCGGCAGAACTTCGATGTGGTCAAAACCATGAACGAGCTGGAAGGGCGTCTCGAAGACCTGCTGGTGCCGCTGGATGTCGCGGTCATCGGATGCGTGGTCAACGGGCCGGGTGAAGCCAAGGAAGCCCATATCGGCTTGACCGGCGGCACGCCAAACCTGATTTACATCGACGGCAAGCCGTCGCAGAAACTGACGAATGACAATCTGGTGGATGAGCTTGAACGCTTGATTCGCCAGAAAGCGGCCGAAAAGGTCGAAGCTGACGCTGCCGTTATTGCGCGTGGCTGAGCCTGACTAAAGAGCCGAACGAATTTAAGGATTTATTGTGAGCAAGTCTTTGCAAGCCATTCGTGGCATGAACGATATCCTGCCCGAACAGACTCCCCTGTGGCGTCATTTCGAGGGCACTGTTTCGCGTCTGCTGGATAACTACGGTTACAAGCAGATCCGCATGCCGATCGTCGAGTTCACCGAGCTGTTCAAGCGCTCTATCGGTGAAGTGACCGACATCGTCGAAAAAGAGATGTACACCTTCGACGACCGCAACGGCGACTCCCTGACCCTGCGTCCTGAAGGCACGGCGGCCTGCGTGCGTGCAGTGCTTGAGCACGGCATCACCGGCGGTGGCCAGGTGCAGAAACTCTGGTACATCGGCCCGATGTTTCGCCACGAGCGTCCGCAGAAAGGCCGTTATCGCCAGTTCCATCAGATCGGTGTCGAGGTGTTCAACCTGGACGGTCCGGACATCGATGCCGAGCTGATCGTGCTGACCTGGCGCCTGTGGGGCGAGCTAGGCATCCGTGATGCGGTCAAGCTCGAACTCAACAGCCTGGGCACTGCCGAGTCGCGCGGTCGTTATCGTGAAGCGCTGGTCGAGTTCCTCTCCGCGCATCTGGACAAGCTGGACGAAGACAGCCAGCGCCGTCTGAAGACCAATCCGCTGCGGGTTCTGGATACCAAGAACGCCGATACGCAAGCCATCCTCGTGGACGCGCCGAAAATGGCCGACTACCTGGACGATGAGTCCCGCGTGCACTTCGAGGGCCTGAAGGCTCGTCTGGACGCCGCCGGCATTCCTTATGTGATCAACCCGAAGCTGGTTCGCGGGCTGGATTACTACAGCAAGACCGTTTTCGAATGGGTCACCGACAAGTTGGGCGCCCAGGGCACCGTGTGTGCCGGTGGTCGTTACGACGGTCTGGTCGAGCAGATGGGCGGCAAGCCGACCACGGGCGTTGGTTTCGCCATGGGTATCGAACGCTTGGTGCTGTTGCTTGAAACCCTGGAGCAGATCCCGGAAGAAATCTCCCGTCAGGTCGACGTCTACCTTTGCGCCTTCGGTGAAGCCGCAGAGCTAGCCGGCCTGGCCCTGAGCGAACGTGTCCGTGATCAATTGCCCAACCTGCGCCTGCAAGTGAATGCCGGCGCCGGCAGCTTCAAAAGCCAGTTCAAGAAGGCCGACAAGAGCGGTGCGCTGTATGCGCTGATCCTCGGCGACGATGAGATGGCCCAGCAAGTGGTAGGTTTCAAACCCCTGCGTGGCCAGGGCGAACAACAAAGTATTGCCTGGGATGCGCTTGCTGCACACCTGGCCACCTGCGTCGTGCAGGGTTGAAGCTGTCAAACAGCCGATTTAGTGATTAAGGAGTATTGGGGTGTCGAGTACCGAAGACGAACATCTGGCGGATTTGAAGGACTGGTGGTCACGCAACGGCAAGCCCTTGGTCACTGGCGGCCTGTTGGCGCTGGTCATCGTGTTCGGCTGGCAAGCCTTTCACAAGTATCAGAGCAATCAGTCGCAAGGCGCCTCGATGCTCTATCAGCAATTGCTCGAAACCACGTTGACGCCCGACGGCAATCCTGACGCAGCCCGTGTAGCCGACCTGGCCGGCAAGCTCAAAAGCGAGTTCGCCGGTAGCGCATACGCGCAATACGGCAGCCTGTTCGTGGCGAAAGTCGCGGTCGACAGCGGCAAGCTGGACGACGCCGCTACCGAGCTGAAAGCCATTGTCGCCAAACCGGCCAACCCGGCGCTGGGCGAAATTGCCCGTCAGCGCCTGGCGCAGGTACTGGCCGCGCAGAACAAGGCCGATGAAGCCCTGAAACTGCTCGAAGGCGATACCGACAAAGCATTCCTGGCCACACGCGAAGAACTCAAAGGCGACCTGCTGGTGCAGTTGGGTCGTACCGATGAAGCGAACAAGGCGTATCAAAAAGCCAAGGCCGCCCTGTCGGATGAAGCGGCGGTCGGTGGCCTGCAAATCAAGCTGGATGATCTGGCCAAAGGGGATGCGTGACGTGATTCGTTGGAAACATGCAGCATTGCTGGCCCTGGCCATTTTGGCCGCGGGTTGCAGCAGCAACAGCAAAAAGGAATTGCCACCTGCCGAGCTGGTCGACTTCAAAGAAGAAGTGGTTCTGCAAAAGCAGTGGAGTCGTTCGATCGGTGACGGTCAGGGCGAATCCTACAACATGCTGGTACCGGCGATTGACGGCGAAACCATCTATGCTGGCGACGTCACTGGCGTCGTGGTAGCGATGGATCGCAGCAACGGCGACGTCAAATGGAAGAAAGATCTCGACCTGCCTGTTTCCGGCGCCGTTGGCGTGGGTTTCGGTCTGGTCATGATTGGTACGCTCCAAGGCGAAGTCGTTGCCATGGACGCGATCAATGGTGAAGAGAAATGGCGCGCTCGCGTGAACAGTGAAGTTCTCGCACCGCCGGCCACCAACGGTGACGTGGTGGTGGTTCAGACTCAGGACGATCGTCTGATCGGTCTGGATGCCGCGACCGGCAACCAGCGCTGGTTGTATGACAGCACCCCTGCGGTCCTGACGCTGCGCGGCACCAGTGCGCCGATCGTGACCAACCGCTTGGCGGTAGCAGGCCTGTCGACCGGTAAAGTGGTCGCTCTCAATGTCTCCAACGGCGTGCCGGTTTGGGAACAACGTGTAGCGATCCCGCAGGGTCGTTCGGAGCTGGAGCGTGTGGTCGATATCGACGGTGGCTTGCTGCTGTCCGGCGGTACGCTATACGTCACCAGCTATCAGGGTCGTCTTGCGGCACTGGACCTGGAAAGCGGTCGTCAGCTCTGGCAGCGTGATGCTTCCAGCTATGCTGGCCTCTCCCAAGGGTTTGGCAACGTTTACGTGAGCCTGGCTTCGGGCACCGTTGAAGGCGTCGACGAACGTTCCACCTCCGCGTTGTGGAGCAACGATTCGCTGGCCCGCCGTCAATTGTCGGCTCCGGAAGTGTTCTCCAGCTACGTTGCAGTCGGCGATATGGAAGGCTATCTGCATTTGCTGAGTCAGGTGGACGGTCGTTTCGTCGGCCGCGAAAAGATCGACGGCGACGGCCTGCGTGCCCGTCCGCTGGTGGTGGGTGACACGATTTATGTATATGGCAACAGCGGCAAACTGGAAGCCCTGACCATTAAGTAAAGGTTTGACTATGCTTGGGGTTTAACCCCAGGCAACCCCGTTTCACGGGGTTCGCAGCGCCTTCAAGCGTTGCCCCGAGCACCAGCCGCTGCCTCGCAGCGGCTTTTGTATTTTCTGAAATAACGAAGTGGAGAGCCGCATGGTTCCCGTAATCGCCCTGGTGGGTCGACCGAACGTCGGCAAGTCCACCTTGTTCAACCGCCTGACCAGGACTCGCGACGCCATTGTCGGCGACTTGTCCGGTCTGACCCGTGATCGCCAATACGGTGAGGCCAAGTGGCAAGGGCGTTCCTACATTCTGGTCGACACCGGCGGTATCTCCGGTGACGAGCACGGTATGGACGAAAAAATGGCCGAGCAGTCGCTGCTGGCCATTGAAGAAGCCGATGTCGTTCTGTTCCTGGTAGATGCCAAGGCTGGCTTCACCGCCGCCGACCAGATGATCGCCGAGCATTTGCGCAAACGTAACAAGCGTTCTTACGTGGTTGCCAACAAGGTCGACAACATCGACCCTGAAATGGCCCGCGCTGAATTCGCCCCGTTGGGCATGGGCCACGCGATCCCTATCGCCGGTGCTCATGGTCGTGGCATCACCCAGATGCTGGAAATCGCCCTGAGCGATTTCCCGAAAGATGACGAAGAGCCGGAAGACGGCGAAGAAGAGATCGTTGCCGAAGGTGAGGAAGCCAAGCGCATTCCTGGCCCAAGCGAAAAAGACGGGATCAAGATCGCCATCATCGGTCGCCCGAACGTTGGCAAGTCGACCCTGGTCAACCGCATGCTCGGTGAAGACCGGGTCATCGTGTACGACCAGCCGGGTACGACCCGCGACAGTATCTACATCCCGTTCGAGCGTAACGACGAGAAGTACACGCTGATCGACACCGCTGGTGTGCGCAAGCGCGGCAAGATCCACGAAGAAGTTGAAAAGTTCTCCGTGGTCAAAACCCTGCAAGCGATCAAAGACGCCAACGTGGTGATCTTTGTGATGGACGCCCGCGAAGGTGTGGTGGATCACGACCTCAACCTGCTGGGCTTCGCCATTGAGTCGGGTCGTGCGCTGGTAATCGCGATCAACAAGTGGGACGGCATGRCGCCGAGCGAGCGCGACTTCGTGAAGGTCGAGCTGCAACGTCGACTGTTCTTCGTTGACTACGCCGACATCCACTTCATCTCGGCGTTGCACGGTACGGGCGTGGGCAATCTCTACGCCTCGGTACAGAACTCGTTCAAGTCCGCCGTGACCCGTTGGCCAACTAACCGCCTGACCCAGATTCTGGAAGATGCGGTCGGTGAACACGCACCGCCGATGGTAAACAACCGCCGGATCAAACTGCGTTATGCCCACTTGGGTGGTGCAAACCCGCCGATCATCGTGATTCACGGTAACCAGATCGAGAAAGTGCCGAAGTCGTACGTCCGGTATCTGGAAAACACTTACCGTCGTGTCTTGAAGCTGGTCGGTACGCCGATCCGCATCGAGTTCAAGGGCGGCGAGAACCCGTACGAAGGCAACAAGACCTCGCTGACAGACCGTCAGGTCAACAAGAAGCGTCGCATGATGTCGCACCACAAAAAGGCCGACAAAAAGCGCCGCGATAAGCGATAAAAGCAGCTTTAAGTTTCAAGCTGCAAGCTTCAAGTTAAAGTAAGAAAGGGCCCTTTCCAGGGCCCTTTTTTGTGTCTGAAGGTTTGAGCTTGACCGCTTGCAGCTTGTCGCTTGAAACTTGCAGCTCACCTGCAAGGGGCTACCGATGATCACCAGTAAGCTGCCGAATGTCGGCATCACTATCTTCACTCAGATGTCTCAACTCGCGGCACAAACCGGGGCGATCAACTTGTCCCAGGGTTTTCCCGATTTCGATGCCCCGCAGGCGCTGTGCGATGCGGTCGGTCGGCACATTGCCAATGGCCATAACCAGTATTCGCCGATGACTGGTCTGCCTGCCTTGCGCCAGCAAGTGGCGGCGAAAATCGCTTGCAGCTATGGCGTCAATGTCGATGCCGACCACGAAGTGACCATCACCCCCGGCGCCACCCAAGCGATATTCTGTGCGATTCAGGCGGTTATCCACAGCGGTGACGAAGTCATCGTGTTTGATCCGGCCTACGACAGTTACGAACCTTCGGTGGAGCTGGCCGGTGGCCGTTGCGTGCATGTGCAACTCGGGCTGAATGATTTCTCCATCGATTTCCAGAAGCTGGCCGAGGCCATTACGCCGCGCACGCGGATGATTGTTCTCAACTCGCCGCACAACCCGAGTGGCGCGTTGATCAGCCGTGCAGAACTAGATCAGTTGGCGGATTTGATTCGTGGTCGCGACATCTATCTGGTCAGCGACGAAGTCTACGAACACCTGGTGTTCGACGGCGTGCCTCACGTCAGTGTGCTGAATCACCAAGAGCTGTATCAGCGCGCCTTCGTGGTCAGTTCCTTCGGCAAGACTTACCACGTCACGGGCTGGAAAACCGGCTACGTGGTCGCCCCGCCCGCGCTCACTGCCGAGCTGCGCAAGGTTCATCAGTACGTCAGTTTCTGCGGCGTGACGCCGCTGCAATTTGCCTTGGCTGACTTCATGGCCGAGCACCCGGAACACGTCGAAGAGCTGCCAGGTTTCTATCAGGCCAAGCGTGATCTGTTTTGCGATCTGCTGACACCGTCGCGGTTCAGTTTCACTCGCGTGACCGGCACTTATTTCCAGTTGGTCGATTATTCGCAGATCCGCCCGGACCTCAACGACGTTGAGATGGCGCTGTGGATGACCCGTGAACATGGCGTGGCGAGTATTCCGATCTCGGTGTTCTACCAGACCCCACCCGCAGGCCAGCGCCTGGTGCGCTTGTGCTTTGCCAAACGTGAGGAGACCCTGCGTGAAGCAGCGGCAAAACTATGCGTGATCTGAGTGCACTGCCCAACCTGAATATTGCGCTGATCCAGACCACGCTGGCCTGGCACGACCGGAAGGCTAACCTGGAGCATTTCGAACAGTTGCTGGAGCAGGCTCGCGGAGCGGACCTGATCATCCTGCCGGAGATGTTCACCACCGGCTTCTCCATGGAATCGGAAACGCTCGCCGAGGCGGACAACGGCCCGACCAGCAAGTGGTTGCGCGTTCAGGCGGCGAAGCTCGACGCGGTGATCACCGGCAGCATCATCGTCCAGGCCGCCGACGGTAGTCATCGCAATCGCTTGCTGTGGGCGCGTCCGGAAGGGGAGGTCTGGCACTACGATAAACGTCATCTGTTCCGTATGGCGGGCGAACATAATCACTTCACGCCGGGCGAGCGTCAGGTGCAGTTCGAACTCAAGGGCTGGCGCGTACGGCCACTGATTTGCTACGACCTGCGCTTCCCGGTCTGGAGCCGCGATGCCCAGGACACCGACCTGTTGCTGTACACCGCCAACTGGCCCGGTGCACGCCGCCAGCACTGGAACCGTTTGCTGCCGGCGCGGGCGATCGAGAACCTCTGCTATGTGGCGGCGGTGAATCGCATTGGCACGGATGGCAAAGGTTTTGCCTACACCGGCGACAGTCAGGTGCTGGATTTCCAGGGGGAGACCTTGCTCAGCGCAGGAGAGGCTGATGGTGTGTTTCAGGTGGTGCTGAATGCTGCGGATCTACAGGCTTATCGCACGCGGTTTCCAGCGAATCTGGATGCCGATACGTTCGAATTCACCTAACCGATCGTTCCCACGCTCTGCGTGGGAATGCAGCCCGTGACGCTCCGCGTCACTGGACGCGGAGCGTCCCTAGAGGCTTTCCAACGCGGAGCGTGGGAC
>NZ_JBFUKU010000094.1:0-18462 GCF_056400685.1 Pseudomonas sp. P5_A12
TGTTGGGGATGTCGACCCGGGCGTTGAGACACACTTGAGTGATGATGGCGCGCATCGGGCTTGGATGCTGTTGCAGCACCCAAGTCATGTGTTGCAGTTCCGCCCAGCTCAGCTGTTTTTCCTGTGCCAGTGGATTTTTCGCACCGGCGATAACGCACAGGGCTTCTTCACCGAGGCTGTCAAACAGCAACTCTTCAGCCCGCGCACCAACCGGAATCCGCCCCAGCACGATATCCAGTTGATCCTGCAACAGCGCTTGCACCAGCACGTCGCTGGTGTCGACCTGGATGCTCATGGACAAGCGCGGATGGCTCTGTTTCAAGGTTGCGATGGTGCGGGTCAACAGCCCCGAGGCCAGTGCCGGAATCGCACCGACCGCGACGCGGCCAAGGTTGCCGGACTCCAGCGCCACCAGTTCTTCACGCATGCCGCTGAGTTCGGCGAACACCATGCGCGCGTAGTAAATGACGGTTTCCCCGAACGGGGTAGCGCGCATGCCCCGGGGCAGGCGCTCGAAGAGTTCGACGCCGAGCAAGTCCTCGGCTTCGTGGAGCATTTTGGTAGCGGCCGGTTGGGTCATGCCGATGTGGTCGGCGGCGCGGCGCAACGAGCCGAATTCCTGCAACGCCAGCATCAACCGCAGTTGGCGCAGGCGCAGTCGACTGTGGATTACATTGGCAGCAGGAATTCGGGTCATGGGCCGTGGCTCGCAAGGAAGTCTGCGGCAAGCCTGACAACAAATGTCAGGCGTTGCCAGCATTGCTGTGTCACAGCACCGATTTGGGTTTGGCAACGTGGGGTTTGCGCAGGCCCATCAGGCCGCCCAGCGCCTTAGAAATCAGTGGCCAGAACAGCATCAGCAGCGCCGCAGTGGTCAAGCTGCCCACCAATGGGTTGGACCAGAAGATCCCCAAGTGACCGTCGGAAAACAGCATTGACTGACGAAACGCGTCTTCAGCCTTGTCGCCCAACACCGCCGCCAGCACCAGCGGTGCAATCGGATAGCCGAGTTTCTTGAACAGATAACCCAGCGCGCCAAAGCCCAGCATCAGCACCACGTCGAAGAACGAGTTGTGCACCGAGTAGGCACCGATGGCGCAGACCATGATGATGATCGGCGCAATGATCGAAAACGGAATCCGCAGGATCGAGGCAAACAGCGGCACGGTGGCCAACACTACGATCAGGCTGACCACGTTACCGAGGTACATGCTGGCGATCAGGCCCCAGACAAAATCATGCTGCTCGACGAACAGCGTCGGGCCCGGGTGCAGGCCCCAGATCATCAAGCCACCGAGCATCACCGCCGCCGTGGCCGAACCGGGAATGCCCAGGGTCAGCATCGGCAGCAGGGCGCTGGTGCCCGCCGCGTGGTCGGCGGTTTCCGGGGCGATCACGCCTTCGAGTTCACCTTTGCCGAAGTTCTCGCGGTTCTTCGAGAAACGCCGCGCCAGGCTGTAGCTCATGAACGATGCGGCAGTCGGCCCGCCAGGGGTGATGCCCATCCAGCAACCGACCAGCGTGCTGCGCACAATCGTCCACCAGTAACGCGGCAACTTGGCCCAGGTGCGCAGGATGATCATCGGTGTGATGCGCGCATGCTCGCCGCGAAACACCAGGCCTTCCTCGACGGTGCAGAGGATTTCGCCGATGCCGAACAGGCCGATCACCGCCACTTCGAAACTGATGCCAGTCATCAAGGTTGGCTGGTCGAACGTCAGGCGCAGGTTGCCGGACACTGTGTCCATGCCGACCGCCGCCATGGCAAAACCGATCATCATCGCCACCACGGTTTTCAGTGGAGGGTTCTTGCTCATGCCGATAAAGGTGCAGAACGCCAACAGGTACACCGCGAAGAACTCCGGTGAACTGAACGACATGGCGAACGCGGCAATTTTTGTCGACAGAAATGTCAGCAACAACACCCCGGCCAATGCGCCAATCAGCGCGGAACTGAACGCCGCAGTCAGTGCCTCGGCGGCACGACCTTCACGGGCCATCGGGTAACCGTCGAATGTCGTCGCCACCGATGAGGGCTCGCCGGGAATGTTGAACAGAATCGAGGTAATCGAGCCGCCGAACAGCGCGCCCCAATACATGCACGACAGCAGAATGATCGCCGACACCGGCGACATGRTGAACGTCAGCGGCAGCAGCAACGCCACGCCATTGGGGGCGCCGAGGCCGGGCAACACGCCGACCAGAATGCCCAGCAGCACGCCGATCACCATCAGGCCGATGTGGCCCGGGGTCAGGATCAGGTTCATGCCTTGCAGCAGGGAATCGAACTCGCTCATTTGAAATGTCTCCCGGCCAGGGCAATCCAGTCGCCCATCGGGCCGGCATCCAGCGGGACCTTGAACCACAGCGCGAAAATCAGGTAGCTGGCGAGCACTGCGCCCAGCGACACCGTGCCGATCATCAGCTTGCCGTAGGGTTTGACGCGCACCTTGTCACGCCACATGAACCAGGCGATGAAACAGGCTGAGGCCACGTAGATGCCGGTGAAGGGCATGGCGGCGACAAACAGTGCAATCGGAATGAACACCGACATCACCTGTTTGAAGGCGCTGCGGCTGACGAATGAAATACTCAGGGCTTGCCAGCGCACCACGGTCAATACCGCGTTGCCGACACTGGCGGCACTCAGCAACAGGCCAATGTAGAAGGGGAAGTAACCCGGCTCGGGGCCGGAATCGCCCCAGCCGATACCTTGTTCGACACTGCCGAACATCACCACCGCGCCGATCAGCGTGGTGAAGAGTGTCAGACCGAGTTCGACCCAGCGGGTACCGACCAGCGCCGGTGAATCCGAAGAATGGGACAYGAAACACCTCCAGCAGGTGACGGCCGCGCGCGTGCGGACGGCCGTTGGCAACTCAGTTTTTCAGCCAGCCGGCTTCTTTGAACACCGGCGTTACGCGGGCGGTGTCTTTCTCAATGTAGGCGGTCAGCGGCTCGCCTTCGAGGAAGGTCGGCACCAGCGCGTTCTGTTTGACGTAGGCCTTGAACTCCGGCGTCTCGGTGACTTTGCGCATCAGCTCGACATAAAACGCGCGCTGCTCGGCGGTGACATCGCCGGGCATGAACACGGTGCGCGGGAAGCGGTACTGATCGATGCCCAGGCCTTGTTCGTGGCAGGTTGGCACGTCCGCCCAGGATTTATCACCGGCGACTTTCTCGGTGTAGCTCATGCGCTCCTTACTGAAGACGCAGAGCGGCTCGACCTGGTCGCCACGCCATTGGCTGATGCTTTCGCTGGGGTTGTTGACGTTGGCGGCGATATGTTTGCCGGCCAGTTGGGTCGCGGCTTCACTGCCGCTCTTGAACGGGATGTACACCAGTTTGCTGTCATTGGTCTGGTTCAACAGCAGGGTCAGGGTCTGATCGACATCCTTGGACTGGCTGCCGCCCATGCGCAGGTTCGACGGGTCAGCCTTGACCGCTGCATAGAAGCCTTTGGCGTCCTTCCAGGGGGCGTCTTTGTAGCTCCAGAGAATGAAGTCATCCTCGGCCACGGCGGCGACAGGCGTCAGTTCCTGCCATTGGTAGCCGAGCTTTGACACCAGCGGCAACAGGTAGATGTTGTTGGTGCCGATCACCAGTTTTTCCGGATCGCCCTTGTTCATTTTCAGGTCGAGAAAGGCTTCGGCGCCATTGCCGCCGCCCTTGTTCAGGACGATGGTATTCACATCGAGGAACTTGTGGGTGGTGATGATCGATTGGATCAGGCGACCGAGTTGGTCGGTACCGCCACCGGGGCCACCCGCGACGACTATTTCGACGTTCTTGTCCGGCTGCCAGGCGGCATTGGCGAGAGCGGGAAGGGCGCCTGCGGCGACCAGCGTGCAGCCGAGAAACAGACGGGAGGTGCGACGGACGAATGCATTTCGCATGATGGAATGGCCTCGTTTTTGTAGTTGTTATGAGTGACTTGTCGGAGTGGTAAAGCTGCAAGCCTGCCCTGAGTGTGGGAAGCCTCCGGCCTCGCGTCTAGTCAAAACAATACATACACCGATAGCCTGGGGTTATAGGTCTTGTCCGTGAATGTGGCGTTTCTCGCCCAAGGCTTTGCGCCAGAGCCTTTTTCGAGGAAAGTCGAAACGGCAATATTCATTGAAAGCTGTCTGAAAGCAGGGCATGCCATAACTCAAGGCTATCGCCTGATTTCAAGTTTTGATTAGACGGTTATCACTGAGCCTTCGATAGTGCTCACCAATGTTGTCACCAAAAAAATAATAAATCGAGGTACGCACCATGGCTCGTCCCAGTGCTTCCCTGCATCTGCCCGGCGCAGGTGTGCAATCACCGGCAGCGGCAACCTCGCTAATCGGCACCAGCAAAGCCAGCAGTGTGCGCTGGCGCATCTTCGTGATCATCTTTGCGTTGACCATGGTCAACCTGATCGATCGGGTGTCGCTGTCGATTGCGATGCCAACCATTGCCCATGAATTTTCCCTGTCGCCGAGCCTGCAAGGGTTGATCCTCAGCAGTTTCTTCTGGGCGTATGCGTTGTTGCAGATTCCCGGCGGCTGGCTGATCGACCGTTTCGGTCCGCGCCGGGTCATCAGTTGGTCCACCGGTTTGTGGGGCACGTTTCAGGTACTGGCGGCGTTTGCCACGGGTGGCTTGTCGTTGTTGTTTGCCAGGGTGGCCTTAGGCGCCGCCGAAGCGCCGCTGTTTCCTTCGGGGGGCAAGCTGATTTCCCTGTGGCTGGCGCCAAGCGAGCGCAGTCGCGGCGCGGTGCTGATGGACAGTGGCAGCCCGCTGGGTGTGGCGCTGGGCGGTTTGATCATTGCGTATCTGATCGCGTCGCTGGATTCGTGGCGCCTGGCGTTCGTGATCGCCGGGATAGCAACGCTCGTACTGGCTTGGGTAGCACGGCGCTATTTGCGCGATGACCCGGCCACGCACCCACAAGTGAATAGCCTGGAGCTGGAGAAGATCAACGCCGGACGTGCCACGCCGGCCGCCGAAGCCGCCCGTGCGCCGGTCAAGGGGCTGGGCATTGCGGCCCGTTCACTGACGGGGTTGCTGATCGGTCGCGCCAGTTGGGCGATGGTGTATTTCGGCTTGCTGACCTGGGGGCCGAGTTATCTGGCGCAGGCTCGGGGCTTCGATATCAAAGGTATTGGCGCGGCGACGTTCGTGATTTTCATCTGCGGCGCACTGGGTTCGTTGACCGGTGGTTTTCTCTGCGACGGTCTGATCCGTAAAGGCGTCAGTCGGGGTGTGGCGGTCAAGAGTCTGCTGGCGTTTTCCGGTGTGGTGGCGCTTGGTGCATTCCTGTTGTTGCCGACCCTGAGCGATCCTTTCGCGGCCGTGGCGTTGTTGGCCATGACCGCGTTTTTTCTGATGTGGGGCAGCCTCTACTGGAGCTTCCCGGCGTTGCTGGCAGCACCGGCGCGGGTCGGTTTGATCGGCGGCGTGATGAACATGGCCGGCAGCACCGGCGGCATCGTGGTGCCGATTCTGGTGGGCATCATCGTGCAAATGGCCGGAGGCTTTGCGCCGGTGCTGGGTTTCTTTGCGATGTGCTCGGCGGTCTTCGTTTTGGCCACGTTATTTATCAGCCTGGATGAGGTGAGTCATGCGTGAGTTGTGGAACGGCCCCATCGTAGACGCCCATCACCATTTCTGGGATCCATCGATCAATGACCATCCGTGGCTCGCGCCCGAGGCCAACATCCCGTTTCGCTACGGCGATTACAGCGCGATCAAGCGGCGCTATTTTCCCGATGACTATTTCGCGGACGCCGGCTCCCATAACGTCGTGCAAACGGTGTACGTCGAGACCGAATGGAACCCGCAAGACCCCATCGGCGAAACCCGTTTTATCGAGGGACTGGCCGCTCGCTACGGCGTGCCGAACGCCATCGTCGCACAAGCCTGGCTCGACCATCCGGACGCCATTGCGGTGCTCACCGAGCAAGCGGGTTTCAAGTACGTGCGCAGCGTGCGCCACAAGCCCGGCGGCCCGATCGCGCCTGCGCAGGTGGGGCACACTCGCAGCCTGATGAGCAACGAACACTGGCGCCGCAGTTACGCCGCGCTCGAAGGCCTGGGCCTGCACTTCGATTTGCAGACGCCCTGGTGGAACCTGCACGAAGCCGAACGCCTGGCTCGGGACTTTCCCGGCACCACGCTGATTCTCAACCATACCGGATTGCCCAACGACCGCAGTGCCGAAGGCTTGGCGGGTTGGCGCCTGGCGATGGTGCGTTTGGCGCAGTGGCCGAACGTGCGGGTGAAGATTTCCGGCCTGGGGCAGGGCGGGCAGCGCTGGCGGGCCAAAGACAATGCGTGGATCGTGCGCGAAGTCATCGCCATGTTCGGCAGCGACCGGGCGATGTTCGCCAGTAACTTCCCCGTGGACAGCCTGTGCGGTTCGTTCGACGACATCTACAGCGGTTTCAAATCCATCGTTGCCGATTTTCCGAGTGCCGATCAGCAACGACTTTTCTACAGCAACGCGCAGCAAATCTATCGCTGCGAGCCCTGCGCCATTGACCGGACATGGCCCGAACCCTTGAGGAGTGAAGCATGAACAAAACCACCATCGCGATGGTCCTGGGCGACCCGGCGGGCATCGGCCCGGAACTGATCGCACGCCTGCTCGCCGAGCCCGAGGTGCGCAGTCAGGCCAATGTCATCCTGATCGCTGACGAGGCGGAAATGCGCCGCGGCATGCGCATCGCCGGAACGGAGTTTCCTTATCGTCGCGTAGAGTCGCTGGAGCAGCTGTCGTTTGTCGATGACACTCCGCTGTTCTATGACTTTCGCGGCGACACAATTGGCGAGTTTGCGCGCAACGAAGCCAGCATCATCGGCGGCCGCTACAGTCTCGATACCCTTGAAAAGGCTTTGCGCCTGACCGAGGCCGGCATCACCAACTCAGTGCTGTTCGGCCCACTGAACAAGACCTCGCTGCACATGGCCGGCATGACCCATAACGATGAGCTGCACTGGTTCGCCGAGTTGCTGGATTTCCACGGGCCGTTCTGCGAATTCAACGTACTCGACAACCTGTGGACTTCCCGCGTGACCTCCCACGTGGCGCTGGCTGAAGTGCCGGGCATGCTCACACAGGCGCGGGTAGTGGAAGCCATTCAATTGATCGACACCGCACTCAAGCGCAATGGCCTGGAAAAACCGCGTATCGGCGTGTGTGGCTTGAACCCGCATAACGGCGACAACGGCTCGTTCGGGCGCGAAGAGCTGGACATCATCGGCCCTGCCGTTCGCTCCGCTCAGGCGTTGGGCATTGCGGCGGAAGGGCCGTACCCGGGAGACACGATTTTCCTCAAGGTGCAGGGCGATGCCAGTGCCTTTGACGCGGTGGTGACGATGTATCACGACCAGGGTCAGATCGCGATCAAGTTGATGGGGTTCTCCCGTGGGGTGACGGTGCAGGGCGGCTTGCCGATTCCGATTACCACCCCGGCGCACGGCACCGCGTTTGATATCGCGGGGCAGGGCAAGGCGAATGTCGGGGCGATTCGCCAGGCGTTCGAGATTGCGTGCCGGATGGGCGTCAACAGCTACTGACACAACACACATCCCCTGTGGGAGCGAGCCTGCTCGCGAGGGCGTCAGCCGAGGCACCACTTTCCTTGAGGCAAAAGAAAACCCCCGATCAATCCAGAGGACTGATCGGGGGTTTCGAGTAAGCGCCTTGCGGCGCCTACCGGCTCAGGTTATTGGCAAGCTTCGCAATCCGGCTCGTCGATGGCGCAAGCTTTCGGCACTGGAGCAGGGCCGGCAGGTGCTGCCAGGACCGAATCTTCACCGTGGTTGCCGCCGCTGGAAACAGCGTTCAGCTTGCCGGTGTTGATGGTCGACTTCTCGGTGCTGGTGGCGGCCAGGGCACGGAGGTAGTAAGTGGTTTTCAGACCACGGTACCAGGCCATGCGGTAGGTCACGTCCAGCTTCTTGCCCGATGCGCCAGCGATGTACAGGTTCAGCGACTGAGCCTGGTCGATCCACTTCTGGCGACGGCTTGCCGCGTCAACGATCCACTTGGTGTCCACTTCGAACGCAGTCGCGTAGAGCTCTTTGAGTTCTTGCGGGATGCGCTCGATTTGCTGAACCGAACCGTCGTAGTACTTCAGGTCGTTGATCATGACCGAGTCCCACAGACCGCGAGCCTTCAGGTCGCGAACCAGGTACGGGTTGATCACGGTGAATTCGCCCGAGAGGTTCGATTTCACGTAGAGGTTCTGGTAGGTCGGTTCGATCGACTGCGAGACGCCAGTGATGTTGGCGATGGTCGCGGTCGGTGCGATGGCCATGATGTTGGAGTTACGAATGCCTTTCTGAACACGGGCGCGAACCGGTGCCCAGTCCAGGGATTCGTTCAGGTCAACGTCGATGTACTTCTGGCCACGTTGCTCGATCAGGATTTGTTGCGAGTCCAGCGGCAGGATGCCTTTGGACCACAGCGAACCCTGGAACGTCTCGTAAGCGCCGCGCTCGTCGGCCAGGTCGCAGGAGGCCTGGATCGCGTAGTAGCTGACCGCTTCCATCGACTTGTCGGCGAACTCGACGGCCGCGTCGGAACCGTAAGGAATGTGCTGCAGGTACAAAGCGTCCTGGAAGCCCATGATGCCCAGGCCGACCGGACGGTGCTTGAAGTTGGAGTTCTTCGCTTGTGGCACCGAGTAGTAGTTGATGTCGATCACGTTATCGAGCATGCGAACAGCGGTGTTTACCGTGCGTTCCAGCTTGGCGGTGTCCAGCTTGCCGTTGACGATGTGGTTCGGCAGGTTGATCGAGCCCAGGTTGCAAACGGCGATTTCGTCCTTGTTGGTGTTCAAGGTGATTTCGGTGCACAGGTTCGAGCTGTGAACCACGCCGACGTGCTGCTGCGGGCTGCGCAGGTTGCACGGGTCTTTGAAGGTCAGCCATGGGTGGCCGGTTTCAAACAGCATGGACAGCATTTTGCGCCACAGGTCTTTGGCCTGGATGGTCTTGAACAGTTTGACCTTGCCTGGGTATTCGGTCAGGGCTTCGTAGTACTCGTAACGCTCTTCGAAGGCCTTGCCGGTCAGGTCGTGCAGGTCCGGCACTTCGGATGGCGAGAACAGGGTCCACTTGCCGTCATCGAAGACACGCTTCATGAACAGGTCAGGGATCCAGTTGGCGGTGTTCATGTCGTGGGTACGACGACGGTCATCACCGGTGTTCTTACGCAGCTCGATGAACTCTTCGATGTCCATGTGCCAGGTTTCCAGGTAGGCACACACAGCGCCTTTGCGCTTGCCACCCTGGTTAACGGCGACGGCGGTGTCGTTCACTACTTTGAGGAACGGTACAACGCCCTGGGATTTGCCGTTGGTGCCCTTGATGTACGAACCCAGTGCACGAACCGGCGTCCAGTCGTTGCCCAGGCCACCGGCGAATTTCGACAGCATGGCGTTGTCGTGGATCGCGTGGTAAATGCCCGACAGGTCATCCGGCACGGTGGTCAGGTAGCAGCTCGACAGCTGTGGACGCAGGGTGCCGGCGTTGAACAGGGTCGGCGTCGAGGACATGTAGTCGAAGGACGACAACAGGTTGTAGAACTCGATGGCACGGTCTTCTTTCTGCTTCTCTTCGATCGCCAGGCCCATGGCCACACGCATGAAGAAGATTTGCGGCAGTTCGAAGCGGATACCGTCCTTGTGGATGAAGTAACGGTCGTACAGGGTTTGCAGGCCCAGGTACGTGAACTGCTGGTCGCGCTCGTGGTTGATCGCCTTGCCGAGTTTTTCCAGGTCAAAAGTCGCCAGGACCGGGTTCAGCAATTCGAATTCGATACCCTTGGCGATGTACGCAGGCAGGGCCTTGGCATACAGGTCGACCATCTCGTGGTGGGTCGCGCTTTCGGCAACGTTCAGGAAGCTCAGGCCTTCGGCACGCAGGGTGTCCATCAGCAGGCGGGCGGTGACGAACGAGTAGTTCGGCTCACGCTCGACCAGGGTACGGGCGGTCATCACCAGGGCGGTGTTGACGTCGGTCAGGGCCACGCCGTCGTACAGGTTTTTCAGGGTTTCGCGCTGGATCAGGTCGCCGTCGACTTCTTCCAGGCCTTCGCACGCTTCGGTGACGATGGTGTTCAGACGGCCCATGTCCAGAGGTGCCAGGCTGCCATCGGCGCGGGTGATGCGGATCGATGGGTGAGCGTTGACGGCTTCTTCGGCCGGTGCGTGGGCGGCGCGCTGTTTCGAACGGCCGTCACGGTAGATCACGTAGTCGCGGGCTACTTTCTGCTCGCCGGCACGCATCAGGGCCAGTTCGACCTGGTCCTGGATTTCTTCGATGTGGATGGTGCCGCCCGATGGCATGCGACGCTTGAAGGTCGCGGTGACTTGTTCGGTCAGGCGGGCCACGGTGTCATGGATTCGCGACGAGGCGGCAGCGGTGCCGCCCTCAACTGCGAGAAACGCTTTGGTGATCGCGACGGTGATTTTGTCGTCGGTGTAAGGAACGACAGTGCCGTTTCGCTTGATCACGCGCAGTTGACCAGGCGCGGTGGCGGACAGATCCGAAGTCGAATCAGCGGCCTGCGGCAAGGTGCCCTGCGGGTTCTCGCGCGTTGTGTCGGTTTGCATGGGGGGTTGTCTCCACATTCTCTATGTTTGTTTGGGCACCATCACGGTGCCCACCGTTCTGTCCAAAAGCACTACAACCGACGGGCGTCGGGCATAACAACTTCGGGACAGTAGGAAAAAGGCTAATGAGGCCGCGTCCTTGCCGAAGTCTTTGGGTTGCGAGCCTGGGCTCGAAACCGGATTCCTTTCGGGGTGCCAGTAATGACTGCAACACCCGTACCGTTTTGGCTGTTCTGGCCTGAAAAAACGGTGCCATCCGCCAGTGCGGTTTGGTCTTGTAAAATCACGCTGTGTTCAACCATAAACAGGCAATAAAGCGCTTGAGTTTCTGGTCTGAAATGTGGTTGGGCTTTTAAGCTAAAACCCTACATGTAGGGTTTTTTTAGCGCCGGGGTACAAGATAGTGCGTTTTTGGAGGTGTTGCAACGCACTACCTGTGGATAAAYCTGTGTGTAAATTGTGTGTGAAAGGTGGAACCGGCGTGCAGGCCGCGACCTAGCGGGATCGAGGCGTTTTTCATCGATTTTCAAGGATTGAAAACAGCCGCCAGGATTTTTAAGGGCGCGAACCCTACCACAAAAAACCGACATGTCCGAACGCATTTGCCGGCTTGTGTTCTCGACGGGCGGCGTTTATACAATCGCCCCATGGTTACGCATTCTTATCCTCCCAATCATTACAAAAAGACGGGCGGATCCTTCCTTATTAGTGTTGTTGGCAAGCAGAGGTCACCGTGGAGCAAGAAGCCTGGCAGGTATTGATTGTGGAGGACGACCAGCGTCTGGCCGAACTGACTCGCGACTACCTGGAAGCCAATGGCCTGCGCGTCTCGATCGAGGGCAATGGTGCGCTGGCGGCGGCTCGCATTRTCAAGGAGAAGCCGGACCTGGTGATCCTCGACCTGATGCTGCCCGGCGAAGACGGGCTGAGCATTTGCCGCAAGGTTCGTGACAAATATGACGGCCCGATCCTGATGCTCACTGCCCGCACCGACGACACCGACCAGATCCTCGGCCTGGACCTCGGTGCCGACGACTATGTGTGCAAACCGGTACGCCCGCGCCTGTTGCTGGCGCGCATCCAGGCCCTGTTACGCCGTAGCGAAGCACCGGAGGCCATCCCGGAAAAACAGCGGCGCCTGCAGTTTGGTCCGCTGGTGGTGGACAACGCGTTGCGTGAAGCCTGGCTGCATGACAACGGCATCGAGCTGACCAGCGCTGAATTTGACCTGCTCTGGCTGCTGGTGGCCAATGCCGGGCGCATCCTGTCCCGTGAAGAGATTTTCACCGCATTGCGCGGCATCGGTTATGACGGTCAGGACCGCTCCATCGATGTGCGCATTTCGCGCATCCGCCCGAAAATCGGCGATGACCCGGAGCACCCGCGGCTGATCAAAACCATCCGCAGCAAAGGCTATCTGTTTGTTCCTGAAGCCAGCGTAGACCCGTCGCTGTGAATTCGATCTTCCTGCGCATTTATGGCGGCATGTGCGCGGCGCTGATCTTGGTCGCGGTGCTGGGCGTGCTGGCGTTGCACTTGCTCAATGAGGTGCGCGGCGAGCAATACCGCGAGCGTCTGGCCCACGGTACGTTTTCGTTGATGGCCGACAACCTCAAGCCGATGAACGAAACCGAGCGCCATCGCGCCTTGCTGGTCTGGGAGCGCTTGCTCGGGATTCCATTAGGGCTGACCACGTTTGCCCAGACCAACCTCGATCTCACCCAGCGCACCCGCGTCCTCCACGGCCAGGCGCTGGTGGAGCAGACTGGCCCGCACGCAGCAAAGGTCTACCGACTGGTCAGTGACAAAGAACAGCTTGTGCTGGTGGGCGAGGTGCAGCAGATCAGCGAACAACTGGCCCGCGCCACTATTTACCTGCTGGTCGATGAACTGGTGCGCTACCCGGTGGCCGAGCAGTCCCAGCGGCTGGCGCTGTTGAAAGAAGAGAAAAGCTTTGGTTTCGACTTGCGCCTGGTCAAGGTCGAGCAGGCGGACATGGACGAAGACCAGAGCCGCCGGGTGTCCGAGGGCGATACGGTGATGGCGCTGGGCAAGGGCGGCGACTCGATCCGGGTGTTTGCCGGCATGGTCGGCACGCCGTGGGTGCTGGAGATCGGCCCGCTGTACCAGATGAACCCTTATCCGCCCGAATGGCTGGTGTTGATCGCCGCCCTCGGTTTGAGCCTGATCGGTCTGATCGTCTACCTGCTGGTGCGGCAACTGGAGCGCCGTTTACGCGGTCTGGAAGCGGCCGCCACGCGTATTGCCCAGGGCAGCCTGGAAACCCGCGTACCGGCGCGTGGCGCCGACTCGGTGGGACGACTGGCCGCAGCGTTCAACGGCATGGCCGAGCACTTGCAGCAATTGCTGGCGATCCAGCGTGAACTGGTGCGCGCCGTGTCTCACGAGTTGCGCACGCCCGTGGCGCGTCTGCGTTTCGGCCTGGAAATGATCGGCTCGGCCACCACGCCACAGCAGATGGAGAAATACCGTGAGGGCATGGATCACGACATCGAGGACCTCGATAAACTGGTCGACGAGATGCTCACCTACGCGCGGCTGGAGCAGGGCTCGCCGGCACTGAATTTCCAGCGAATCGATCTGGACGCGCTGGTCAATCAAGTCATCGAAGAACTGGCGCCATTGCGCGCCGAGGTCACGGTGCAGCGCGGCTTGTGTTTGTCGGCCGCCGACTGCGATGACGCTTGGGTCGAGGCCGAACCGCGCTACTTGCATCGGGCCCTTCAGAACCTGGTCAGCAACGCCATGCGCCACGCCTCGTCGCGGGTGACCGTCAGTTATCAGGTGGGGCAGCAGCGTTGCCGGGTGGACGTCGAGGATGACGGGCCGGGGGTGCCGGAGTTGGCCTGGGAACGAATTTTCACGCCGTTCCTGCGCCTGGATGACAGCCGTACCCGCGCTTCGGGCGGGCATGGGTTGGGGCTGTCCATCGTGCGGCGGATCATCCATTGGCATGACGGGCGGGCGTTGATCAGCAAGAGCAAGAGTTTGGGTGGGGCCTGCTTCAGCTTGAGCTGGCCGCGCAATCAGGAGAAGCGCTGAGATAGTGGGTGTCTGTTCSGGCCCCTTCGCGGGCAAGCCCGCTCCTACAGGGATCTCGGACGCTACATAGATCCAGTGTAGGAGCGGGCTTGCCCGCGAAGGGGCCGGAACAATCACTGCAAATCTTCAGGCCTTGATACTGACCAGACTCAACAACTGCCCATCCATCACCCCAAACTGCGCCTCCAGCTCGGTGCCATTGCGCCACTCGTCAGACAAATCCGTCAGCAAGCGCAACCGGACCTCGCCCGCCTCGCTCCACTCCAGCACCTCGGCATGTTCAAAATAGAAGCGCTGCTGAACAATCGGGTACAGCGCCTTGAACAGGCTTTCCTTCACCGAAAACGTCAACGTCACCAGCAGCGCCAGATCATCAAGACGACCGGCCGCCATGCGTTGCAACTCCGGTGGCGTGAGAATTTCCCCCGCCAGACGCTCGGCCCGTTCAGGGGTGAGCAGGTTTTCCAGGTCCATGCCCAGACCGCGCCAAGCGGTTTTCCTCGCGACAATCGCCGCTGCCCGACCGGTGCTGTGGGTGATGGAGCCGGCAATGTGCGCGGGCCACACCGGCGCCCGGTCTTCGCCGATGGCCGGGCTAAAACTCAGGCCTTCCAATTGTTGCAACGCGGCACGAGCGCACACCCGGCCTGCGAGAAATTCGGCCTGACGTTTGGCAACTGAACGCTGAATGCTCGCAGGCGGCTCGATGGCGCTGCGCTGGAAATCATCGCTGGCCAGTTGGGCGCTATCGAAGTGGGTACTCAGCAGCACCGTATCGGCCAGCACAAACGGCAGCGGCCAATGGGCGTCGAGTGGGGTGCAGCAGGCGGGAAGGGCGGGGGCGGGATTCATGCCGGGCATTTTGCCGGGTTGTGCTCAGGCTGGGTAGTCCTGACGTTAGACCGAGGTGCGGCCATCGCGAGCAGGCTCGCTCCCACMKGGATTTATGGTGCTGCATAGATCCMKGTGGGAGCGAGCTTGCTCGCGATTAGCCGCGCCGCGGTCTACTTGATCAACTGAAAATCATTTTGAGAAACGCCTGCATATCCGCCCAGGACTGTTCATCCGCCGCTTTGTTGTACCCCATATCCGGCCCGCCATGCTCGCCATGGCTCAACCGATCCGCATCCGGGTTGCTGAATCCATGCTTGGCGCCCTCAAGGCTGACGAATTTATAGTCGGCGCCGGCCTTGTCCATTTCAGCCTTGAACGCCGCCACGTTTTCCGGCGTGACCATAGTGTCCATCGCCCCATGCTCCACGAGAATTTTCGCCTTCACAGTACCCGGTGCAGCCGGCGTCTTGGTTGCCAGCGAGCCATGGAAACTCACCACACCCGCCAGCGGCAAACCCTGACGTGCGGCGTTCAGGACTACCGCGCCGCCGAAGCAGTAGCCAATCGCCGCGATTTTATTCGGGTCGGTTTGCGGTTGTTGCTCCAACAGTTCAAGCCCGGCCTGAAAACGAGCCGCAGCCGCCGAGCTGTCTTTGAGCACGTCCTGCATGAACGCCATGGCGTCCTTCGGATGCTCGGTATTCTTGCCGTTGCCGTACATGTCGATGGCCAGCGCGCTGTAGCCCAGACCGGCCAAGTCACGGGCCCGGCGCTTGGCATAGTCGTTCAGCCCCCACCATTCATGCACCACCAGAACGCCGGGTCGCTGGCCTTTGATGGCGTCGTCGTAGGCGTAATAGCCGATCATTTTTGTGCCATCGACACTTTGATAGGGGATTTCCTGGGTCTTGATGGCGGCTTGAGTCAGCCCGCTCATCACCAGCAAGCAGAGGGCGAGGAAAGTGCGCATGGTCGGATCTCCTGCAAGAAAGGCATCAAAACAGCCTAGTTGATCTTGTTCAGCTTGGGTTCAGCCTATGTTCAGGGGCAGTTCAGGGGCGGGTGAGTAAGGTGGCTCGTACCCAAAGCACCTGTGCATGAGGAAATTCCCAAATGACTGGCTTTAAAAACCTGATTCTGGCTTTCACCGTTCTGAGCGCGAGCACCGCGGCGTTAGCCTCCGATGACATCATCGCCAGCCTTGCGCTTGGGAAGACCAACGAGAAGGTCAAAAAGTCTCTGTCCCTGAACAGCTTCAGCACGGTCAGCCCGCTGGGAAATGAAAGTGCCTGGGGCGCGCATTTTGGCCAACTGGAAAACCCGACCGATTACTCCGTCGGTTACGCCAACGTGTCGGTCTCGCACAATGGCTTTAAACTCGGCCAGGAAAACCTCAAGGGCCGCTATGATCTGTCCTGACCGCTGGATGCGCCGTTGTGCCATTGGAGATGTTGCTTTGTCCGGGAGAGCGTTATGAAACTGCTGGTCGTCGAAGATGAAGCGCTGTTGCGCCATCACCTGCAAACCCGCCTGACGGAGAGTGGTCATGTGGTCGAATCCGTGGCTAACGCCGAAGAGGCGCTGTACCGGACCGAGCAGTTCAACCATGACCTGGCGGTGATCGACCTCGGCTTGCCAGGCATGGGCGGGCTCGACCTGATCCGTCAGCTGCGCACGCGGGGCAAGACCTTCCCGATCCTGATCCTCACCGCTCGCGGTAACTGGCAGGACAAGGTCGAAGGCCTCGCCGCTGGCGCCGATGATTACGTGGTCAAACCGTTCCAGTTCGAAGAACTCGATGCCCGGCTGAATGCCTTGCTGCGCCGTTCCAGCGGTTTCACCCAGTCGACCATTGTCGCCGGGCCACTGTTACTCGACCTCAACCGCAAACAAGCCACGCTCGATGAACAACCGCTGGCCCTGACCGCCTATGAGTACCGGATCCTCGAATACCTCATGCGTCATCACCAACAAGTGGTGGCCAAGGACCGCTTGATGGAACAGCTCTACCCCGATGACGAGGAGCGTGATCCGAATGTCATCGAAGTACTGGTCGGTCGTCTGCGCCGCAAACTCGAAGGTCCGGCCGGTTTCAAACCGATCGATACCGTGCGTGGTCTCGGCTACCTGTTCAATGAGCGCTGCACTTGATTCGTTCCCTTCGTGTCCGCTTGATGCTCGCCGCCACCCTGTTGGCTGTGTTGTTCATGCTGGCGTTGCTGCCGGCGATGCAAGGCGCGTTCAGCCTGGCGTTGCAGGATTCGATCGAGCAACGCCTGGCCTCGGACGTCACCACGCTGATCTCCGCCGCGCGCGTGGAAAACAACACCCTGCTAATGCCGGCGCAGTTGCCGGATGAACGTTTCAACCTGACGGACAGTCGTTTGCTCGGCTACATCTTTGACCGCGAAGGTCGACTGGTCTGGCGTTCGAAGGCCGCCGGGGAAGAGATGATCAACTACAGGCCACGTTACGACGGGCGTGGTAATGAGTTCGCGCGCATTCGCGAGGCCAACGGTCAGGAATTCTTCGTCTACGACGTCGAAGTCAAACTGCTCGGCGGCAAAAGCGCGGCGTTCAGCATCGTCGCCCTGCAACCGGTGCGCGAATACGAAGCCACCCTCGAAGGCCTGCGCGAAAACCTTTACCTGGGCTTCGGTGCGGCGCTGTTGGTGTTGCTCGCTCTGCTGTGGGTCGGCCTGACCTGGGGCTTGCAGGCCTTGCGCCGGCTCAGCCAGGAACTGGACGAAATCGAAAGTGGCGCCCGGGAAAGCCTCAGCGAACAACACCCGCGCGAACTGTTACGCCTGACCGGCTCCCTCAACCGCTTGCTGCACAGCGAGCGCGAACAGCGCAGCCGTTATCGTGACTCCCTCGACGACCTGGCCCACAGCTTGAAAACCCCGCTGACCGTGCTGCAAGGCGTCAGCGAAGACATGGCCCAGCGCCCGCAAGACCGCGATCAGGCCTGGGTGCTGCAAACGCAGATCGAACGCATGAGCCAACAAATCAGCTACCAACTGCAACGCGCCAGCCTGCGCAAAAGCGGCCTGGTGCGCCATCAGGTGCGCCTGCAGCCGGTGCTGCAAAGCCTGTGCGACACGCTCGACAAGGTCTACCGCGATAAACACGTGCGCGTTGCTTTCGATCTGCCGGATCAGTGTTACGTGCCGATCGAGCAGGGCGCGTTGTTGGAAATGATGGGCAACCTGCTGGAAAACGCCTATCGCCTGTGCCTGGGCGAAGTGCGCATAAGCGTGCGAGAGACGTTGAGCGGGGTTGAGTTGTGCGTCGAGGACGATGGCCCCGGTGTGCCAATGGATCAGCGCGCACGGATTCTCGAACGCGGCGAGCGGCTGGATCGTCAGCATCCGGGGCAGGGGATTGGTCTGGCGGTGGTCAAGGACATTATCGAAAGCTACAGCGCGAAGTTGACGCTAGGGGATTCGCCGATGGGCGGAGCGGCGTTCCGGATTCATTTTCCGGTGGTTTAGAGGTTGGCCGTGCTGGCCTCATCGCGAGCCTGCTCGCGATGAGGCCCGAGCATCCAACACGAAACCCATAGATTCTCTGCAATAAACAGAGATATTTAAAAGACACCTCCAGACACTCTCTCAGGCTACACATCCTTGCGCATCCGCCTAYAGCTACGCCAGAATCCGCCGGCTTGTGCGCCTGGGGCGTGGGTTCTATCGTTTGCGGGTCGCTGACGAATCAGCGATCGGGTTTAGCGATCCGATCCCCTACACAGACGCAAGAGCGCCCAGGTTTTGATTGCAGTTTTTAGTGCCTGCAATTCCCGTAATGGTGGCTGTGCGTGGGAGACCTTCGAGTCTACCCGGGGTTTCTGTGACCCGGATCGCTAACCTGCGTACAGCCGCCACCTTTACTTGTTTAGCGATAGGTCGTGGCGGCTCAACCAACCACGGAGCTTCACATGTTCAAGATCACACCCAACCCGCCAGAAACCGAC
>NZ_JBFUKU010000095.1:0-18422 GCF_056400685.1 Pseudomonas sp. P5_A12
CCATTGCTCGCCTCCCCCACCACCAGCAAGTCCTTGGCCAGGCCAATCAATTGCTTGATGCCTTCGCGGACAATGGTGTGGTCTTCGGCTACCAGTACACGGATCACGTTTTTCTCCATTCTTCTTATGTCAGAGCCAAGATGTATCGCGAGCAGRCTCGCTCCCACAAGCAACCTGTGGGAGCGGGCTTGCCCGCGAAGGAGTCAGTACAGTCAACACTCATTCTTCAGGCTGCATCCAGCGGCACCCGCACAATCAACGTCGTGCCTTCCCCCGGCACACTTTCAAGCGACAACTGCCCACCCATGATCAACACCCGCTCACGCATGCCGACGACCCCGAAGGATGTCGGCCTGCCGGTCGCGGCAACAAATCCTACGCCATCATCACTGACGGTCAGACACAACTCGTCGCCTTCCAGCGCCAGCGTCAGTTCAACAGTATGCGCCTGGGCATGACGCATGACATTGGTCAGCGCTTCCTGAAGGATCCGGAACAAGCCGATGGCCTTGGCATCGCTGAGCACCGGCAGATTGTCCGGCACCTGCACCAGACATGGAATTTGCGTGCGCGCCTCAAAACGCCGGGCTTGCCACTCGATGGCAGACGCGATCCCGGCATCGAGAATCGGTGGTCGCAGCGCCGTGGCCACATCGCGCACCAGTTGGAACAGCTGAGCGATCAAGCGCTTCATGCTGTTCAATCGTTCGTTCAGCCCAGGGTCGAGTTGGGCGTAGGCCAATTCGCACATGGACGTTTCCAGTTTGAGCACGGTTAGCATTTGGCCCAGCTCGTCATGAACTTCCCTGGCGATGCGCGCCTTTTCCTCTTCGCGCACGCTCTCCAGGTGGGCGGACAACTCACGCAGCTGCTCGCGGGAGCTGGCGAGTTCCAGCTCAATACGCTTGCTCTCGCTGATGTCCCAGACGATACCGTCCCAGACGTAGGCGCCGTCTTCGAGTTGACGGGTGATGGCTTTGATCTCGGCCCAGCGCTGTTCGCCCGAACGGGTCAGGATCCGCCCTTGCCATGACCAGTCGCTGTCAGTATCCAGCGCATGGTCCTGAGTCTGGTGATAGCTGGCCTTGTCGTCCGGGTGTACCAGACTGCGCAGGCCTTTATCGCGATGAGCCAGGGTAGCCGGCGAGTATCCCACCAGGCTTTCACTGCCTTCACTGATGTAGGCAAAGTCGAGATGCCCTGTCACGGGCGCGCGTTCGAGGCGAAAGACCAGTCCCGGAACGTTGGCGGCGATCCCCTTCAACCGCGCCTCGCTTTCTTGCAACGCGGCCAGTGCGCGGCGGCGCTCGGTCACGTCGTTGAGGTAAACCACCAGGTATTCGCCGTYGCGAAAGCGCAGGAAACTCAACGAAACATCCGTCGGCAAAATGCTGCCGTCAGCTCGCACGCAGGTAGTTTCGAAACTTGGCGGTCCGTCCTCACTGGCCCGTGCGCGTTTCCACAGATTCAGCCAGCGATCCATATGCAGGCCAGGTTCGAAGTCGATCAGCGGCCGATCGATAGTCCCGCCCTGCGGGTAGCCGAGCATGCTTTCGGCGGCGCGGTTGGCGTAGCGCACATGGCTGTCCCAGTTGACCCAGAGAATGCCGACCGTGCTCTGATCGATGGAGAACTGGGTCAGGCGCAGCGCCTCTTCACTGGCCTCACGCAGGGCAATGTCTTCGCGCGCAGCCAACAGGTGTTGCTCCAGGCTGCGCTGTTGGCGCCGCTGCCAGAACACGATAGCCATGCTGCTCAGTAGCATGACGGCGAACAGCAGGCAAAGGTTTTGCCAGAACCCCGGGGATTCGGTAAGCCTTGGGTATTTAGGCTGCAACCATTGGTGGTGCAGTTGCTCCAGATCTTTGGCGGGGATCGCCCGCAGCGCACTTTCGACAATGCCTGCCAGTTCCGGCCAATCCCGGCGAGTGGCCACTCGCAGCAATTGCGGCAGGCCGATATCGCCCACCACGACCAGCCCGGCGAACTCAGGCTCGGCGGACAAGCGGCCCAGCTGGGCCTCGTCGACCACGGCGTAACCGGCCTGCTGACTCAGCAACAATTGCAACGCCTGGCGCTCGATGGGCACGCCTTGCAGGTTCAGGTGTGGGTAATTACTGCGCAGATAATCGGCGGTCGCGCTGGGCATGCGCACCGCGACGCGGGTCTGGCTGTCGAGCTTCTCCAACTCCACGACACCGGTTCCTTTCTGGTCGCTGACCAGCAGTTGCGGAACCCGCATGTACGGATCGGTAAATTGCCAAAGCCTTAGACCGGCCGGGGTTTGCGTCAGTCCCACAGCCATGTCGATTTCACCCGCGCGTGCGGCGTCTTCCAGTTGCGCGACATCCGGAAAATTACGCCAGCTGAGCTCAACCTTGAGCGCATCGGCCAGCCATTTCATCAACTCGACATTCACCCCGGACAAGCGTTGCAAGCGCCGATCGTATTGCGCATAAGGCGCTTGCAACACCACGCCAACCCGAAGCTCGCCATGGGTTGCCAGCCATTGCTGTTGCTGGGATGACAATGGCGCGGCAGGCACCAAAGGCGCGGACGCCGCCCACCCCATAAAGGGAAACCAAAAACAGCCGATAACCCACAGGCAGCGAAAACGCATCATCGAAATCTCACACACTGACAAACACTGACTAACTCATTAGGCTGCCGGAAACACTTCTGGCCTGGAATATCCGATGCCCCCTGTCTACCGCCTGGCACTGCCAGTATTGTGCCTGTCGCTGATACTGCCTTGTGCCTTTTCTGTCGAGGCCGCCGACACGGCGCCTGGCGCAGCAAAAAAATCCGCAGAAGAAAAACCGCCCGAACGCCAGCCATTGCTTGAGCGTAGTCAGGTAGAAGCCACAGCACTTGAGCGAAAAATCCCAGCTCAGGAACAGCAACAACTGCAAGCCGGCACCGACACCTTTCTGGCCTTGTGGAAGCCGGCCAATACCGCCGAGTCCAAGGGCGCGGTGATTATCATCCCCGGTGCCGGTGAAACCGCTGACTGGCCGCAAGCAATCGGCCCTTTGCGCCGCCAATTGCCGGACGCCAAGTGGAGCAGCCTGAGTATCACCTTGCCAGATCTGCAAAGCGACGCCATCGCGCCACGTATCGTCGAAGTCGCACCCGCGCCAAAAGCGCCGGATACCGGCAGCAAGGAGTCCACCACCGCAGCGCCCATCGAACAGGCCGTCGGCGGTGAAGCGGAAGTGGCCGACAAGGTCATCGCCGAAACGAGCGAGGAGCAGGTCAAGGCCAACGCTGAACGAATCTTCGCGCGTATTGACGCCGCCATTGCTTATGCCGAACAACAAAGTGCCCGCAGCATTGTCGTGCTGGGTCATGGCACTGGCGCTTACTGGGTCGCGCGCTACCTGAGTGAGAGGCAGTCCTCGCAGGTGAAGAAATTTGTGATGGTCGCTGCCCGGACGCCGGTTGCGGCAAAGCCTGAATTGGCCGAACTGACGCCGACGCTGAAGCAGGCGACGGTGGACCTTTTCTATATGGATAAGCCCCTGGATCGCCAAGCAGCGCTGGAGCGTTTGCAGGCCAGCAAGCGTTTGAAGACATCGGCGTTCAGCCAGGTGTCGCTGAAGGCCTTGCCGGGGAATGCCAAGGCTGAGCAGGAGCAACTGGTACGCCGGGTGCGTGGCTGGTTGAATCCGCAGAATGCGGCGGGCTTATAGACCGCGGTGCAGCCATCGCGAGCAAGCTCGCTCCCACAATKGATTTTTTTTGGACACAGAATTTGTGTTTGCTGAAGATCCATTGTGGGAGCGAGCTTGCTCGCGATGGCGGCATCCCTGGCGATACAACTCTTACTAGCTACCGAAAATTCCGCCGCTCACGAATCAAGGTGTAGGCGGTATGCAGTTCGCGAGTTTTGTCTGTTGCCTCACGCACCTGCAATGCCGACGCCCCGTTGCCGGCAATCTTGTCCGGGTGATGACGACTGAGCAGGCGCCGATAAGCGCGCTTGATCTGCTCCGGCTCGCTGGTTGCCGACACTCCCAAAAGCCGTAGCGCATCCTGATAGCTGATGGCGCCGCTGACCTTTGGCCGCTTGTGCTGTTCATAATCGGCGGCCAATGCCTGAACCTGATGCGGCGTCCAGCCCAACCATTTACCCCACAGGGCAATCAACTCGCGCTCACGACAGCCGGCACGGCCATCGGCCCAGACCATCCGCCAACAAGCGCGCAACACGCCTTCTGCCGCATGAGGTTGAGCACTCAAGCGCCGCAAATAGCCGCGTAACCGGTCATGGCCCGACTTGCCGCGATTGAACGCGACAATCGCACGACGCTGCGCCGAGTCCGTCATGTTCAAAGACCGCATTTCCTGACGGGCCTGCTGGATGTGACCCTCTATCACCCGCCCATCACTCTTGGCCAACCGTCCCAGCAACACGAAAAGCAGTTCATCATTGCGCAGCATCGGACGACCGCCGAGCTTTTCCCACAGATGCCCAAGGCTTTGCAGGTGCAAGCGCCGATCCAGCGCCTGCCCCAACAACGCGCCGAGCATGGCCCCCGGAATACTGGCTATGGCAAAGCCTGCTCCGGCTCCGATCAGAGTCCCTGGCCACAACATCTCAGCGGCTCGCTTCTATCAAGGCTTCAACTTCGGCCAGGCGCTCGTGCGTGCCGACATCCACCCACTGGCCTTTCAGCCGCTCACCCGTCACCTGCCCCTCGGCCATGGCTTTGCGCAACAGCGGCGCAAGCTTGAACGCCCCGTCCGAACAACCGTCGAACAACTGCGGATGCAACACCGCGATGCCGCTGTACGTCAGGGTTGTGGTGTCTGGCTGACCGTCGCGCACCTGCCCCCGGGCCAGCGTGAAGTCGCCTGCCGGGTGATGGGGCGGGTTATCCGCCAGCACCAGGTGAGCCAATCCGGCGCCGGGTTGATGCAGCACGCTGAAATCGTAGTCGGTCCAGATGTCACCGTTGACCACCACAAAGGCTTCATCACCCAGTAACGGCAATGCGCGGAAAATCCCGCCGCCGGTTTCCAGCGGCTCACCTTCCGGTGAATACTGGATGCTGACCCCGTAGCGCGAACCGTCGCCCAGATAGTCTTCGATCTGCTGACCGAGCCAGGCGTGGTTGATCACGATTTCGGTAAACCCGGCTGCCGCCAGGGCGCGCAGGTGATATTCGATCAGCGGCATGCCGCCGGCGCGAACCAGCGGTTTGGGGGTGGTCAAGGTCAACGGGCGCATGCGCTCGCCTTTGCCTGCCGCCAGAATCATTGCCTTCATGCATTGGCTCCGGCACGCAGACTCAACAGTAATACATCCAGTTCGGCCAGTTCAGGCCGGCGGGCGATCACAGCTTCTATATAGGCAAAGAAGCGTGGCACATCGGCGAGGTAGCGCGGCTTGCCGTCGCGATGGCAGATGCGGGCGAAGATGCCGATGACTTTCAGGTGACGCTGTACGCCCATCAGGTCGCTGGCACGCAGGAAGTCTTCGAAATCCGGTTGAACCGGGATGTCGAGAGCGCCAGCTTGCTGCCAGTACTGTTCAAGCCAGCCACGCACACGCTCTTCAGGCCAACTGAGGAAGGCGTCTTTGAACAGGCAGGTCACGTCGTAGGTCACGGGCCCATACACCGCATCCTGGAAATCCAGCACACCCGGGTTCGGTTGGCTGAGCATCAAGTTGCGAGGCATGTAGTCGCGATGAACCAGGACTTGGGGCTGGGCCAGGGCGCTATCAATCAACAGATCGGTCACGTTCTGCCAGAGCATTTTCTGCGAAGCGTCGAACTCGATACCCAGCTCATGCTTTACGTACCAGTCGGGAAACAGTTCCAGCTCGCGACGCAACAGCGCGACATCGTAACTCGGCAACGGCGCAACCATCGGCAACTGCTGAAAAGCCAGCAATGCTTGTAGGGCATCGTTGAACAAATTGTCGGCGTTTTCGCTATCGATCACATCCAGGTAAGTCTTGTTGCCCAAGTCATTGAGCAAAAGAAAACCACGATCGAGGTCTTCGGCATAAATTTTCGGCACATTTATTCCGGATTTCGCCAGCAAAAAAGCGATATCCACGAAGGGTTTACAGTTTTCCTGAGGCGGTGGAGCGTCCATCACGATGAAGCTTTTACCTTCGCCTTCCCAGCGAAAATAGCGCCGAAAACTCGCATCGCTACTGGCCGCAGTCAACGTGGCCGGGGGTACGATGCCCCAGCCTTGTGCTGCAAAGAGAATTGCCAACTGCTCATCGAGCCAAACTTTCAGGTGTTGCAAACGTACATCTTGATCAGGCATTGCAAGGGTCTCCGACGGCGCTAGCCGTCAAGCGGGGCATGCTTTATTATCCAGCATCTTTTTCAGACCATCGAGAGGCGTGCGGCCCACACCGCGGGCAGATGGCACGCAGGAAGCCCGGACAAATAAGATGGCATTGAAATCCCCCGCGTTTCGTAAAAAATTTCCGTTGTTGGTTACCGGCAGTTTGCTGGCCCTGCAACCCCTGGCTACTTCTTTCGTGGTCGCCGCGGAACAGTATGACTGCTCAGCCTCTGCTTCGGGTGCCTGGAGCTGCGCGCCAAAAGCGTCGACGGCGACGTTGCCACCGCGTCCAACCCATGAAGACGGCGCAGTTTCCGCCACTGGCGAACCTGCAGCCCAGAGCGAATCCAGCGAAGAGACCGGCGCCAAGACTGTACTCGTTACCGAGTCCAAGGGCCGCGGCCTGAAGTCTCGTAGCGAAGACTACAGCCACCTCGACTGGGTGCCACGCGAAAATCTCACTGCCGCACAGTTGGCCGAAACCGGCCCTTACTGCGCAGGTGCCTATGTCGAACCGATTCGTCCTGGCATGAATGACAAGACGGATAAAAGTGACGCGCCTACCTTTATCGGCGCGAAGGCCTCGCGCTACAACACCGAAGATCAGGTCGGTACGCTGGCCGGTGACGTCGTGTTGCGTCAGGGCAGCATGCAGGTCGAGTCCGACGAGGCCAGCCTGTATCAGGCCGAGAGCCGCGCCGAACTCAATGGCGACGTGCGCATCCGCGACAACGGCGCACTGATCGTCGGCGACCATGCCGAAGTGCAACTCGACACCGGTGAAGCCAAGGTCGACAACGCCGAATACGTGATGCACAAATCCCGTATCCGCGGTAATGCGCTGTACGCCAAGCGTGCTGAAAACGCGATCATCCGCCTCAAGGATGGTACGTACACCACGTGCGAACCGAACAGCAACGCCTGGCAGCTCAAGGGTAACAACATCACCCTGAACCCGGCGACCGGCTTCGGTACCGCGACCAACGTGACATTGCGGGTCAAGGACATTCCTGTCCTGTACACACCGTACATCTACTTCCCGATCGATGACCGTCGCCAGTCCGGCTTCCTGCCGCCGACCATCGGCACCGGCAGCGATACCGGCTTCATGCTGGTCACACCGTATTACTTCAACCTGGCACCGAACTACGATGCCACGTTGTATCCGCGTTACATGGAAAAGCATGGCTTGTTGATGGAAGGCGAATTCCGCTACCTCACCCAGTCCAGCGAAGGTCAGTTCGGCGGTGCGTACCTCAACGACGAAGATACCGAGCGCAGTAAACAGACCGACTACCGCAAAGACCGCTACATGTATAACTGGCAGCACAAGGGTGGTCTGGATTCGCGCGTCCTCACGCAAGTCGACTACACCAAGATCAGCGATCCTTATTACTTCCAGGATCTGCAGACCGACCAGATTGGCGTGAAAAGCGCTGACTACGTGAACCAGCAAGGCTCGGTTACCTACCGCGGTGACAGCTATGTGGCGCGCGTGAATGCCCAGGCGTTTGAGTTGGCGACAGTTCAGAACGTCACCCCTTACGATCGCTTGCCGCAGATCACCTTCGATGGTGCGCTGCCTTATCATCCAGGCGGTCTGAATTTCAGCTACAACACTGAAATCGTGCGGTTTGAGCGCGACCTGAAAAATGGCACCTTCACCGATCAAGATGGCAATGTCAGCCCCCAGATAGACACCAACACTCAAGGCCTGGCGCGTGCTACCGGCGACCGACTCAACCTGGCACCCGCCGTCAGCCTCCCGCTGGACTGGACGTATGGTTTCCTGAAGCCGACGCTCAAGTACCAATACACCCAGTACCAACTGGATCTGGACAGCATTGGCAAATCCCAGGTTGACGCACAGACCGCGGAACAAGACAAACTCCTCGGTACCTTTGACAGCAACCAAAACCGTGGTGTACCAATCGCGAGCATCGACAGCGGTTTGTATTTCGATCGCAAAACCCAATGGTTCGGCAAAGACTATCGCCAGACCCTTGAGCCACGACTGTACTACCTCTATGTGCCAGAGGTGGATCAGGAAGACATTCCTGTTTTCGACACCAGCGAAAGCACGTTCAGCTACTCATCGCTGTTCCGTGACAACCGCTTTACCGGCTCCGACCGTGTCGGCGACGAGAACAAATTGTCGTTGGGCATCACCAACCGCTGGATCGAAGACGACGGGTTTGAACGTCAACGCATCAGCGTAGGCCAGGCCTTGTTCTTCCAGGACCGCAAAGTACAGATGCCCGKCATCCAGGATACCCGTGCTGCTTCTACAGCCAGCGTTTCGCCGTACGCCCTGGAATATGAATACCGCTGGAACCGCGACTGGCGCACCACGGCCGACTACAACTGGGACCCGGACAGCCGCAGCCCTCGCTCGGGTAGCGCGATGTTCCACTACCAGCCTGAAGACAACCCGAACAAGGTCGTCAACGCCGGCTATCGCTATCGCAACGATCAGGTGCTCTACAACCAGAACACCGGTCAATGGCAGTTCGGTGGTGACTACGGCGTCGAGGGTCAGCCTGGCTTCGTGAAGGACTACTACAAGATCGAACAGCACGACTTCTCGGTGATCTGGCCGATCGTGCCTCAGTGGAGCGCCATCAGCCGCTGGCAGTATGACTACACCCAAAACCGTACCCTGGAAGCCTTCGGTGGTTTCGAGTACGACAACTGCTGCTGGAAACTGCGCCTGATCAACCGTTATTTTATTTCCTATGACGAGTTCAGTCAGAACGCGCCACAAAACGAATCGGGCGACCACGGCGTCTTCCTCCAAATTGTTCTGAAGGGACTCGGCGGCCTCACCGGCGCCAAAGTAGAGAGTTTCCTCGACAAAGGCATCCAAGGTTATCGTGAACGTGAAAACCAAGCTTTCTGATTGTCTGCGCCCGCTGCTGCTGGGCGCGCTGTTTCTGGGTACTGCGGCCAATGCCGCCGTACAGTCCATCGATAAAGTGGTGGCCATCGTCGACAACGACGTGGTCATGCAGAGCCAACTGGACAAACGCGTTCATGAGGTTCAGCAAACCATTGCCAAGCGTGGCTCTGCCGTGCCGCCAGCCAGCGTGCTGGAGCAGCAGGTGCTTGAGCGCTTGATCGTCGAAAACCTGCAATTGCAGATCGGCGAACGTTCGGGCATCCGCATTACCGATGAAGAACTGAACCAGGCTGTTGGCACCATCGCCCAGCGCAACAACATGACCGTGGATCAATTCCGCGCCGCACTGGCTCACGACGGTCTGTCTTACGACGACGCCCGTGAACAGATTCGCCGTGAAATGGTCATCAGCCGTGTGCGTCAGCGTCGTGTGGCCGAGCGCATTCAGGTGTCCGAGCAGGAAGTGAAGAACTTCCTCGCCTCCGACCTTGGGAAGATTCAATTGTCCCAAGAGTTCCGTTTGGCCAACATCCTGATTCCTACGCCGGAAAGCGCCAACTCCGACGCGATTCAGAATGCTGCCAAGCAGGCCGACGCGGTTTACCAGCAGCTCAAGCAAGGTGCTGATTTCGGTCAGTTGGCCATCGCCAAGTCTGCCAGCGAAACCGCACTGGAAGGCGGCGACATGGGCTGGCGTAAAGCGGCTCAATTGCCACCTCCGTTCGATCGCATGTTGAGCTCCATGTCCGTTGGCGAAGTCACCCAACCCATGCGCACACCCGGCGGCTTCATCATCCTCAAGATTCTCGACAAGCGCGGCGGCGAAACCCAGGTGCGCGATGAAGTGCATGTGCGCCACATCCTGGTCAAACCAAGCCCGATCCGCGACGAAGCAAAAACCAAGGCGCTGGCTCAGTCGCTCTACTCGCGTATCGAAGCGGGTGACGACTTCAGCGAATTGGCCAAGAACTACTCGGAAGACCCGGGTTCGGCGCTCAATGGCGGCGACCTGAACTGGATCGACCCGAACGCGCTGGTACCGGAATTCCGCGAAGTGATGGCCAGTACCCCGCAAGGCAAGCTGTCCAAGCCGTTCCAGACTCAGTACGGCTGGCACGTTCTGGAAGTGCTTGGCCGTCGCGCCACCGACAGCACCGCCCAGGCTCGCGAGCAACAGGCAATGACCGTACTGCGTAACCGCAAATACGACGAAGAGCTGCAAACCTGGCTGCGTCAGATCCGTGACGAAGCGTACGTAGAAATCAAACTCCCTGGTGCAAGCCAGGCAGCGCAGTGAAACCCAAGCGTTTCGCGCTGACACCCGGCGAACCGGCCGGCATAGGCCCAGACCTGTGCCTGCTGCTCGCCTCGCAAGCCCAGCCATACCCCCTGATTGCCATTACCAGCGCCGACCTGCTCCTTGAGCGGGCCGCGCAGCTGGGTGTGGTTGTCATTCTGTTGCCGGTAACACCGGACAGTTGGCCGGATGCTCCTGCACCCGCTAACAGTTTGTATGTCTGGGATACACCGCTCAATGCGCCGGTCACCGCCGGCCAGCTGGACAAGGCCAATGCCGCGTTTGTCCTGGAAACCCTGACCCGTGCGGGTCAAGGCTGCCTGGACGGGCATTTTGCCGGCATGATTACCGCTCCAGTGCACAAAGGTGTCATCAACGAATCCGGTATTGCCTTCTCCGGGCACACGGAGTTTCTCGCCGACCTGACCCATACCGCGCAGGTGGTGATGATGCTGGCCACGCGTGGATTGCGTGTGGCGCTGGTCACCACTCACCTGCCCCTTCGCGAGATTGCCGATGCGATCACGCCGGAGCGTCTGGAGCGGGTCACACGAATCCTGTACACCGACCTGCAAGAAAAATTCGGCATCGCCCAGCCACGCATCCTGGTCTGCGGGCTCAACCCGCATGCCGGTGAAGGCGGACACCTGGGCCATGAAGAAATCGACATTATCGAACCTACATTAGAGCGCCTGCGCGGTGAAGGCATGGACCTTCGCGGTCCCCTGCCCGCCGACACTCTGTTCACCCCCAAATATCTGGAGCACTGCGACGCAGTGCTGGCGATGTACCATGACCAGGGCCTGCCCGTGCTGAAGTACAAAGGCTTCGGCGCAGCTGTCAACGTGACCCTCGGCTTGCCGATCATCCGCACTTCGGTCGACCACGGCACCGCCCTGGATCTGGCCGGCAGCGGAAAAATTGACACCGGCAGCCTGCAAGTCGCCCTGGAAACCGCCTACCAGATGGCCGAGACCCGTTTATGACCGAGCATTACCAACACAAGGCGCGCAAACGCTTTGGCCAGAACTTCCTGCACGATGCCGGCGTTATCGACCGTATCTTGCGCTCTATCCACGCCAAAGCCGAAGACCGCGTGCTGGAGATCGGCCCGGGCCAGGGTGCCCTGACTCAAGGCCTGCTCAACAGCGGCGCCCAGTTGGACGTGGTGGAACTGGACAAGGACCTCGTCCCGATCCTCAATCAGCAGTTCGCCGGCAGGAGCAATTTCAGCCTGCATCAGGGCGATGCGCTGAAATTCGACTTCACCAGCCTGAATGCCGCGCCGGGTAGTCTGCGTGTGGTCGGCAACCTGCCGTACAACATTTCCACGCCGCTGATTTTTCACCTGTTGCATAACGCCAGCCTGATCCGCGACATGCACTTCATGCTGCAAAAAGAAGTGGTCGAGCGCATGGCGGCAGGCCCGGGTGGCGGTGATTGGGGCCGCCTGTCGATCATGGTTCAGTACCACTGCCGGGTCGAGCATCTGTTCAACGTCGGCCCAGGTGCGTTCAATCCGCCGCCGAAAGTTGATTCGGCCATCGTGCGCCTGGTGCCTCACGCGGTACTGCCACACCCGGCCAAAGATCATAAATTGCTGGAGCGCGTCGTTCGCGAAGCGTTCAACCAGCGCCGCAAGACCTTGCGCAACACCCTTAAATTGCTGCTGAGCAATGCCGAAATCGAAGCCGCCGGCGTCGATGGCAGCCTGCGTCCCGAACAGCTCGACCTGGCCGCCTTCGTGCGCCTGGCCGACAAGCTCAGCGAACAAGTCCTGAACCCGCCTGCCGCCGACTGACAAGCGACAAGCGTTATCGGGTAGGACGCCAGACGCGATGTCTGGTTTACTACCCGGTACTTGGCCTAGACTGATCTCCATCAGCTACGCCCCGCGTCCCGCTTCGTTTTTAAGGCCTCTTGCATGTCCGATCCTCGTTATCAGGTCGACGTCAGCGTCGTCACCCGCTATCTGGCAGAACAATCGCAACCCGAGCACAGTCGCTTTGCCTTTGCTTACACCATTACCGTGCACAACAATGGCGAGCTACCGGCCAAACTGTTGTCGCGGCACTGGGTGATCACCGACGGTGACGGGCATGTCGAGGAAGTTCGCGGTGCCGGCGTGGTTGGCCAGCAGCCGTTGATCGAGGCTGGCGAAAACCACACTTACAGCAGCGGCACGGTCATGACCACTAAAGTCGGGACCATGCAGGGCACTTACCAGATGATTGCCGATGACGGTAAGCAGTTCGACGCCATCATCGCTCCATTCCGCCTGGCGGTGCCCGGAGCCTTGCACTAATGGCAACGTACGCCGTAGGCGACTTGCAAGGCTGCCTCGAGCCCCTGCAGTGCCTGCTCAAGCAAGTCGCATTCGACCCGGCAAAGGATCGTCTCTGGCTGGTGGGCGATCTGGTAAACCGTGGCCCGCAGTCGCTGGCAACCTTGCGCTTTCTTTATGGCATTCGTGAATCGCTGGTGTGCGTACTGGGCAACCATGACCTGCACTTGCTGGCCGCCGGACGTAACATCGAACGCCTGAAAAAAAACGACACCCTGCGCGAAATCCTCGAAGCACCCGATTGCGCGCAGTTGCTGGAGTGGTTGCGCCAGCAAAAGCTCTTGCACTACGACGAACAACGCGATATCGCTCTGGTGCATGCCGGCATTCCACCGCAATGGTCATTGCGCAAAGCCTTGAAGTGCGCCGGCGAAGTTGAAGAGGCCTTGCGCGATGACAACCGTATCGCCCCGTTCCTCGACGGCATGTATGGCAACGACCCGGCGAAATGGGACAGCGACCTCAAGGGCGTGACCCGTCTGCGCGTCATCACCAACTATTTCACTCGCATGCGTTTCTGCACCAGCGAGGGCAAACTCGACCTCAAGAGCAAGGAAGGCGTCGGCACAGCGCTACCGGGCTATAAGCCCTGGTTCACGTACAAGGAGCGCAAGACCAAGGGCCTGAAGATCATCTTTGGCCATTGGGCGGCACTCGAAGGCCAATGTGACGAACCGGGGATCTTCGCACTCGACTCCGGTTGTGTCTGGGGCGGAGCGATGACCCTGATGAATATCGACACCTTTGAGCGCCTGCATTGCCAATGCAACGATAAGGGCCACAGCGAACCCGTCTCCCCAACCATTACCGAACAATCACCAGCCAGCGACCCGCGCTAGGCTGCTCAATCAGCCAAGCCACAGGAGCCCGCCATGAGCGAATTCAAACGTATCCCCCCGGAACAGGCCCAGGCCCTGCGCGAACAAGGCGCAGTGGTGGTCGATGTCCGTGATCCTGCTACCTTCGCCGCGCTGCACATCAGCGGCTCCAAGCATCTGGACAACCATTCCCTGCATGCCTTTATTCAAGGCGCAGATCTGGATGCTCCGACCGTAGTTGTTTGCTACCACGGCAATTCCAGCCAGGGCGCCGCGGCCTACCTCATCAGTCAGGGTTTCTCCGACGTCTACAGCATGGATGGCGGTTTTGAGCTGTGGCGCACGACTTATCCTGCGGAAACAGCGCAAGGCACCCCGGAATAATTTTTTTGTAACGTGCAAGCCCCGGCCCCCGCGGGCTCGCGCGGTGGCAGACGAACGGTCTGCCACAACTAATTACGTATCTCGCCTTTACCTCCTGAATTCCCAACTATCCTTAAGCGCAGGCCATCCAAAACAGGGGAGAGCCGGTACACCGGCGCGCGGGTCATCGGGAGTAGCTTTCGGAGTGGTCAGCTCCGTGAGAGTTCTGGGGGGTAAACAGCGACTGCCTGTTCGGTTGCTGCCAGCATCGACTGAGTGATCCGGCGTCGGCTCCACGTATCGAGCGAGGTGACGTCATGAGTATCTTTAGCCACTTCCAACAACGATTCGAGTCCACACGCCAGGAAGAACTCTCGCTGCAAGAGTATCTTGAGCTGTGCAAACAGGACCGCAGCGCCTACGCCTCCGCCGCCGAGCGTCTATTGCTGGCTATCGGAGAACCGGAGCTGCTCGACACCTCGACCAACTCGAGACTGTCGCGAATCTTTTCCAACAAGGTGATCCGCCGCTATCCGGCCTTTGAAGACTTCCACGGGATGGAAGAATGCATCGACCAGATCGTGTCGTATTTCCGCCATGCCGCTCAGGGCCTGGAAGAGAAGAAACAGATCCTCTATCTGCTCGGTCCCGTCGGTGGCGGTAAGTCATCCCTGGCCGAGAAGCTGAAACAGCTGATCGAAAAAGTGCCCTTCTACGCGATCAAGGGCTCGCCGGTATTCGAGTCGCCACTGGGGCTGTTCAACGCCACTGAAGATGGCGCGATCCTCGAAGAAGACTTCGGCATCCAGCGGCGCTACCTCAACACCATCATGTCGCCATGGGCGACCAAGCGCCTGGCCGAATTCGGCGGCGACATCAGCCAGTTCCGGGTGGTGAAACTCTATCCGTCGATCCTCAATCAGATCGCCGTGGCCAAAACCGAGCCCGGAGACGAAAACAACCAGGACATCTCGGCCCTCGTGGGCAAGGTCGATATCCGCAAACTGGAAGAATATCCACAGAACGACGCTGACGCTTACAGCTACTCGGGCGCACTGTGCCGGGCCAACCAGGGCCTGATGGAATTCGTCGAAATGTTCAAGGCGCCGATCAAGGTGCTGCACCCATTACTGACGGCGACCCAGGAAGGCAACTACAACAGTACCGAAGGCCTTGGCGCGATTCCGTTTACCGGGATCCTGCTGGCCCACTCCAACGAGTCGGAGTGGCACACCTTTCGCAACAACAAGAACAACGAAGCGTTCATCGACCGGATCTACATCGTCAAAGTGCCGTACTGCCTGCGGGTCAGCGACGAAGTGAAGATCTACGACAAGCTGTTGTTCAACAGTTCCCTGGCCAAGGCCCATTGCGCGCCCGACACCTTGAAGATGCTCGCCCAGTTCACCGTGCTCTCGCGCCTCAAGGAGCCGGAAAACTCGAACATCTATTCCAAGATGCGCGTGTACGACGGTGAAAACCTCAAGGACACCGATCCGAAGGCCAAGTCGATTCAGGAATACCGCGACAACGCCGGTGTCGACGAAGGCATGAACGGCCTGTCTACCCGCTTCGCGTTCAAGATTCTGTCGAAGGTTTTCAACTTCGATCCTCACGAAATCGCCGCCAACCCGGTGCACTTGCTGTACGTGCTGGAACAACAGATCGAACAGGAACAGTTCCAGGCTGAAACACGCGAACGCTACCTGCGATTCCTCAAGGAATACCTGGCACCGCGCTACATCGAGTTCATCGGCAAGGAGATCCAGACCGCTTACCTCGAGTCGTACAGCGAGTACGGCCAGAACATCTTCGATCGCTACGTGCTGTACGCCGACTTCTGGATCCAGGACCAGGAATATCGCGACCCGGAAACCGGCGAAATCCTCAACCGCGTCGCCCTGAACGAAGAACTGGAGAAAATCGAAAAACCGGCCGGCATCAGCAATCCGAAGGATTTCCGCAACGAAATCGTCAACTTCGTACTGCGCGCCCGGGCCAACAACAACGGCAAGAACCCGACCTGGCTCAGCTACGAAAAACTGCGGGTGGTCATCGAGAAGAAAATGTTCTCCAACACCGAAGACCTCCTGCCGGTTATCAGCTTCAACGCCAAGGCCAGCAAAGAGGACCAGCAGAAGCACAACGACTTCGTCACACGAATGGTCGAGCGCGGTTACACCGACAAACAGGTACGACTGCTGTCCGAGTGGTACCTGCGGGTCAGAAAATCACAATAACCCGCTACCGGTCAGACCGGTTGTCGTCAGCCAGAGGCCTGTGTACGCATTTTCTGTTACACAAGCCTCTGGAAGGTGTTCGAAAGTCGGTAGCGAGTTCAAGCAGCATCCACAGCGCTTGGGGGAGCGTCGCATGTCCCTTGGCCCTTGGTTCGATGCTGCATCACCGCTCGCCCCTTTCAGGACAGCTTCTAAGGAGCAGTCATGAGCTATGTGATCGACCGACGTCTCAATGGCAAGAACAAGAGCACGGTGAACCGTCAGCGGTTTCTGCGGCGTTACCGTGATCACATCAAAAAGGCTGTCGAAGAGGCGGTCAGCCGGCGCTCCATTACCGATATGGAGCACGGCGAACAGATCAGCATTCCCGGTCGCGACATCGACGAGCCGGTGCTTCACCACGGTCGCGGTGGCAAACAAACCGTCGTGCACCCGGGCAACAAGGAATTCACCAGCGGCGAGCACATTGCCCGTCCGCCTGGCGGTGGCGGCGGCAGAGGCCCCGGCAAGGCGGGCAACTCGGGCGAGGGGATGGACGAATTTGTCTTCCAGATCACTCAGGAGGAATTCCTCGAGTTCATGTTCGAAGACCTCGAACTGCCGAACCTGGTCAAACGCAACCTGACTGGCACCGACACCTTCAAAACGGTGCGCGCGGGTATCAGCAACGAAGGCAACCCGTCGCGGATCAACATCATCCGGACCCTGCGCTCGGCCCATGCACGGCGCATCGCCCTGTCCGGCAGCAGCCGTGCAAAGTTGCGTGAAGCCAAAGAGGAGCTGCTGCGACTCAAGCAGGAAGAGCCGGACAATTTCGGCGATATCCAGAAAATCGAAGCAGAAATCGAAAAACTCAGTGCGCGGATTCATCGCGTACCGTTCCTCGACACGTTCGACCTCAAGTACAACCTGCTCATCAAGCAGCCCAACCCGAGCTCCAAAGCGGTGATGTTCTGTCTGATGGACGTATCCGGTTCCATGACGCAGGCGACCAAAGACATCGCCAAGCGCTTCTTCATCCTGCTTTACCTGTTTCTCAAGCGGAACTACGACAAGATCGACGTCGTGTTCATCCGTCACCACACCAGTGCCCGGGAAGTGGATGAAGAAGAGTTCTTCTATTCGCGCGAAACCGGCGGCACCATCGTATCCAGCGCCTTGAAACTGATGCAGGAGATCATGGCCGAGCGCTATCCGAGCAACGAGTGGAATATCTATGCCGCCCAGKCGTCCGACGGCGATAACTGGAACGACGACTCGCCGATCTGCCGCGACATTCTGATCAACCAGATCATGCCGTTCGTGCAGTACTACACTTACGTTGAGATCACCCCGCGCGAACATCAGGCCCTGTGGTTCGAATACGAACGCATCGCCGAAGCCTTCTCTGACACTTTTGCCCAGCAGCAACTGGTCTCGGCCGGGGATATCTACCCGGTCTTCCGTGAACTATTCCAGCGCAGGTTAGTGACATGACCGCCAAAGAGCAGAAGCGCCAACCCATTTCCACCGGCTCCGAATGGACGTTCGAGCTGATCCAGGCCTATGACAAGGAAATCAGTCGCTTGGCGGCTCGCTACGCACTCGATACGTATCCCAACCAGATCGAAGTGATCACCGCCGAACAAATGATGGACGCCTACGCCTCCGTCGGCATGCCACTGGGTTATCACCATTGGTCCTATGGCAAACACTTCCTCAGCACTGAGAAATCCTACAGCCGTGGGCAGATGGGGCTGGCCTACGAGATCGTGATCAACTCGGACCCGTGCATCGCTTACCTGATGGAAGAAAACACCATCTGCATGCAGGCGCTGGTCGTGGCGCATGCCTGCTATGGGCACAACAGCTTTTTCAAAGGCAATTACCTGTTCCGCACCTGGACCGACGCCAGTTCAATCATTGATTACCTGGTGTTCGCCAAGCAGTACATCATGCAGTGCGAGGAGCGCCACGGCATCGATGCGGTAGAAGACTTGCTCGATTCCTGCCACGCGCTGATGAACTACGGAGTCGATCGCTACAAACGCCCCTACCCCATTTCCGCTGAAGAAGAACGGCGTCGGCAAAAGGACCGGGAAGAGCATTTGCAGAAGCAGATCAACGATCTGTGGCGTACCATTCCAAAAGGCGCAGACAAGTACAGCGA
>NZ_JBFUKU010000096.1:0-18372 GCF_056400685.1 Pseudomonas sp. P5_A12
GTGGGAGCGGGCTTGCCCGCGATGGTGTCGACTCGGTCTTAGCACTCAACCGCGCTAACCGCCAACCCACCCCGCGATGTCTCTTTATATTTGTCGTGCATATCAGCACCGGTATCACGCATGGTGCGGATCACCCGGTCCAGCGAAATAAAGTGCTGACCATCCCCCCGCAGCGCCATCTGTGCCGCGTTGATCGCTTTCACCGCCGCAATCGCGTTGCGCTCGATGCACGGCACTTGGACCAGCCCGCCCACCGGGTCGCAGGTCAGGCCGAGGTTGTGTTCCAGGCCGATTTCGGCGGCGTTGCACAGCTGTTCCGGCGTGGCGCCGAGAATCTCCGCCAACCCCGCCGCCGCCATCGCGCAGGCCGAACCGACCTCACCCTGGCAACCGACTTCGGCACCGGAAATCGAAGCGTTCTTTTTGCACAGAATCCCAACCGCTGCGGCGCTGAGGAAATAGTCGACCACGTTGGCGTCAGTCACCGCTTCGCTGAACTTCATAAAGTAGTGCAACACCGCCGGAATGATCCCCGCCGCGCCGTTGGTCGGTGCTGTCACCATGCGCCCACCCGCGGCGTTCTCTTCGTTGACCGCCAGCGCGAATAGATTGACCCACTCCATGGCGCTCAAGGTCGAGCCGATCACATTCGGTTTGCCCAGTTCCTGCAAGCTGCGGTGCAACTTCGCCGCACGACGACGCACATTCAAACCGCCCGGCAAGATGCCTTCGTGCTTGAGGCCCTGGTCGACGCAATCCTGCATGGCGCGCCAAAGCTTCATCAGGCCGGCGCGGATTTCTTCCTCACTGCGCCAGACTTTCTCGTTGGCCATCATCAATTCAGCCACGCGCAGGTTGTGCGTCTGGCACAGGCTCAGCAGCTCGACGGCGCTGGAGAAATCGTACGGCAACTCGGTACGGTCCAGGTCCACAACGCCGCTGGAGGCCTGGGCTTCATCCACGACAAAACCGCCGCCGACGGAATAGTAGGTGTCGCGATGCAACTCGCCATGATCACCTTCGACGATCAGGGTCATGGCATTAGGGTGAAACGGCAGGTTTTCGTCGATCAGGCGCATGTCGCGGGCCCAGACGAAGGGCACTGACAAGCGACCGTCGAGGAGCAGCGTCTGGGTTTYGCGCAGGGTGGCGATGCGGATGCCGATTTGCGACGGGTCGATCGCATCCGGCCACTCGCCCATCAGGCCCATGATCACCGCGTTGTCGCTGCCGTGACCGATGCCGGTGGCCGACAGCGATCCATACAGTTGAACTTCGACGCGGCGCACTTGCTCCAGCAAATGCTTCTCCCGCAGCGACTCAACAAACAGCGCGGCGGCCCGCATAGGCCCCACGGTGTGCGAACTGGAAGGACCGATGCCGATTTTGAACAGGTCGAAAACACTGATAGCCATTACTGCCGAACTCCTGGATGTGCCGACTCCAGACGCAAAAAGCGCCCAGTGGCGGAGCTGCTACGCTCAAGCTGCAATCCGCCGAGATGGCCGCATCATCAGGCTTTTGTCATGTCGTTCGACGTCTCACACCGACGCACTCATGCCCACTAACGCCGCAGGGCGGCGACGCAATGTTTTCGCCGTTTTTTAGCGGATCAGCGGGAAAAAAGGGCTGAAAAAAGCTGTAAACGACGTCACCGACACTGGATGCGACCCTCCCTGTACTGGTTACGACGCACCCTGTAGGCGTCAGATTTTCACTGGTACATGATCGTATCGACTCGATTGCAAGGCGCCGTGGTAGAGCTGTCTCCAAAACGCCACCCAACCGCAACCTATAAGTGCGGTGGTCCAGTCGGAACACTGCCAAAAAAAACACCAAGGAGTCCATCCATGAAAGGTTCCCCGTCGTTGTTGTTGGCCGCAATGCTGAGTCTGCCGTTACTGGCTCAAGCTGCAGAACCCGCTCAGTGCAGTACCGTAAACTTCTCCGATGTTGGCTGGACCGACATTACCGCGACGACCGCCACCACCAGCGTCGTGCTCAATGCCCTCGGCTACAAGACCAAAACCACGATGATTTCCGTGCCGGTGACCTACAAGTCCCTCGCCGATGGCAAGAACATGGACATCTTCCTGGGGAACTGGATGCCGACCATGGAAAACGACATCAAGGCCTACCGCGATGCCGGCACGGTCGACGTCGTGCGCACCAACCTGACAGGCGCCAAGTACACCCTCGCCGTGCCGCAAGCGCTGTACGACAAAGGACTGCATGACTTCGCCGACATCCCTAAATTCAAGAAAGAACTCGACGGCAAAATCTACGGTATCGAGCCCGGAAACGACGGCAATCGCCTGATCCAGAGTATGATCGACAAGAACGCCTTCGGCCTTAAAGACGCTGGTTTCAAAGTGGTCGAGTCCAGCGAAGCCGGCATGTTGTCGCAGGTCGATCGCGCGCAGAAGCGCGACACCGCCGTGGTCTTCCTCGGCTGGGCACCACACCCGATGAACAAGCGCTTCAAGATTCAATACCTGACCGGTGGTGACGACTTCTTCGGCCCCGACTTCGGCGCCGCCACCGTGGCAACCAATACCCGCAAGGGTTACACCCAGGAATGCAGCAACGTCGGCCAACTGCTGAAGAACCTGGAATTTACCGTCGACATGGAAAGCGCTCTGATGGGCAACATCCTGGACGACAAGATGAAGCCTGACGCGGCCGCCAAGGCCTGGCTTAAAAACAATCCACAGGTCCTCGATACCTGGCTCGCTGGCGTGACCACCATTGACGGTAAACCAGGCCTGGAGGCCGTGAAAGCCAAGCTCGCGCAGCCTTGATTTAGGAAGCATCGCTTACGCCGGGCGGCTCAAGCCGTCCGGGCTGTTTATTTCCTTGCATGCGGACGTTCACTACCATGCTGATTGATCAGAAAATCCCTTTAGGCCAGTACATCGCAGGCTTCGTTGAATGGTTGACGCAACACGGCGCCAACACCTTCGACGCAATCGCGATAACACTGGAAACGATGATCCACGGCGTGACTTTTGCGCTGACCTGGTTCAACCCGCTGGCATTGATCGGCCTTATCGCGCTACTGGCACACTTCATACAACGAAAGTGGGGACTGACGGTTTTCGTCGTCGCCTCCTTCCTGCTGATCCTCAACCTGGGGTACTGGCAGGAAACCATGGAAACCCTCGCCCAGGTGCTGTTCGCCACCCTGGTCTGCGTGGTCATCGGCGTGCCGTTGGGCATCGTCGCCGCGCACAAACCGATGTTCTACACAATGATGCGTCCGGTGCTCGATCTGATGCAGACCGTGCCGACCTTCGTGTACCTCATTCCTACCCTGACCCTTTTCGGTCTGGGTGTGGTCCCGGGCCTGATCTCGACGGTGGTGTTCGCGATTGCCGCGCCTATCCGCCTGACCTATCTGGGCATTCGCGATGTTCCACAGGAACTGATGGACGCCGGCAAAGCCTTCGGCTGCTCGCGCCGTCAACTGCTCTCACGGATTGAACTGCCGCACGCCATGCCAAGCATCGCGGCCGGCATCACCCAGTGCATCATGCTGTCGCTGTCGATGGTGGTGATCGCGGCACTGGTGGGCGCCGACGGCCTGGGCAAACCCGTGGTCAACGCACTGAACACTGCTGATATCGCCCTGGGCTTCGAAGCGGGCCTGGCGATCGTATTGCTGGCGATCATGCTCGACCGTATCTGCAAACAACCCGACGCTAAAGTAGGGGGTGACGCATGAGCATTATTCGCTTTGAAGACGTCGACGTAATCTTCTCCAAAGACCCGCGTGAGGCGCTCAAGCTTCTCGACCAAGGCATGACCCGCGACCAGATCCTGAAAAAGACCGGGCAGATTGTCGGCGTTGAAAAGGCCAGCCTGGACATCGAAAAAGGTGAAATCTGTGTACTGATGGGCCTCTCCGGCTCGGGCAAATCCAGCCTGCTGCGCTGCATCAACGGCCTCAACACTGTCAGCCGTGGCAAGTTGTTCGTCGAGCACGAAGGCAAGCAGATCGACATTGCCTCCTGCACCCCGGCAGAACTGAAAATGATGCGCACCAAGCGCATTGCGATGGTGTTCCAGAAGTTCGCCCTGATGCCTTGGCTGACGGTGCGCGAGAACATCAGTTTCGGCCTGGAAATGCAGGGTCGCCCGGAAAAAGAACGGCGCAAACTGGTGGACGAAAAGCTGGAGCTGGTGGGCCTGGCCCAGTGGCGCAACAAGAAACCCGATGAGCTCTCCGGCGGTATGCAGCAACGTGTGGGCCTGGCCCGCGCACTGGCGATGGATGCCGACATTCTGCTGATGGACGAACCGTTCTCGGCCCTCGACCCACTGATCCGCCAGGGCCTGCAAGACGAACTGCTGGAGCTGCAAAACAAACTCAGCAAAACCATCGTGTTCGTGAGTCACGACCTCGATGAAGCCCTGAAGCTCGGTAGCCGCATCGCGATCATGAAAGACGGCCGAATCATTCAGTACAGCAAGCCGGAAGAGATCGTGCTGAACCCGGCGGACGACTACGTGCGGACCTTCGTCGCGCACACCAATCCGCTGAACGTATTGTGCGGCCGCAGCCTGATGCGCACGCTGGACAACTGCAAGCGCATCAACGGCTCGGTCTGCCTCGACCCGGGTGGCGATTCGTGGCTGGACCTGRCCGAAGGCAACACCATCAAAGGCGCCCGCCAGAACGGCTTGAGCCTGGACCTGCAGAACTGGATCCCGGGGCAAGCGGTGGAAGGCCTGGGACGTCGGCCGACGCTGGTGGACTCGAACATCGGCATGCGCGATGCGCTGCAGATTCGTTATCAGACCGGCAATAAACTGGTGCTGCACGACAACCACAAAGTGGTCGGCATCCTGGGTGACAGCGAGCTGTATCACGCACTGCTCGGCAAGAACCTGGGGTAAGGCAACAGACACAAAAACGCCGCGAGAGATCGCGGCGTGATCGTTCCCACGCTCTGCGTGGGAATGCATCCGGTGACGCTCTGCGTCACGATTGAAAAGCAGACGCGGAGCGTCTGGGGCGGCATTCCCACGCAGAGCGTGGGAACGATCAATGAGGCACAACAAAGGGGCTCTTTCGAGCCCCTTTCGTTTTAGCTATAAACCCGGCCAAGGAGCTGCCGATGGCTTTCAAACTGATCGAGCACGTCACGGGTGATCTGATCCTGGGTGAAGCCCATCAAGTCGTAATCCTGGCTGCCGTTGTGCAGATACACCTCGGCGCGGTAGTAGCGCGCACGCGGCTCATCAGCGCTTTCAGCCGACACCGTGTCACTCGCCGCCGCCAAATAGCCGTCCAGGCTCACTTCGTAGACAAAAGGGTTGCCCTCTTCCATCTCGATCCGCACGCCCATGCAGCGTTTGGACTTGCCCAGCAACGTCTGCACATCCAGCCCCTGAGCACGCAATTGCAACGTCGCAACTTCCAGCGCCGGGCTGACTTGCTTGTCCATGAAACGCTGGACGATCGACTGGTTCGGCTGCAAGTCCAACTGAGTCAAACGCTCGCTGAAACCACGACGACCGCGCGCAGCCAATTCCGCTTGCTCCTGTTCGATCTGCACATCCTGGCGCATGGCCTTGTGCAAGCCGAACATGAAGAACACCAGCACCACCGAGAACGGCAGACCGGCCAGCACCACCATGGTTTGCATGGCTTCGAAGTTACCGGCGAACAGCAGACCGATGGTCACCAGGGTGATCACCGCCGACCAGAAAATCCGCAGCCAGTGCGGCGCATCCTCGTCGACGGTGCCGCCCTTGCACGAAAGATTGGCCATCATCACCGCGCCGGAATCCGCCGGGGTCAGGAACAGCACAAAACCGACAAAGATCGACACGCCGATCACCACTTTCGATGCCGGGTAATGCTCAAGCAACTGGTAGATCGCCATGGACGGCTGTTCGAGTGCCGTCTTCCCGAGCTCCACCGCCCCATGGTTCATTACCAGGTCCAGGGCCGAGTTGCCGAAGATCGACAGCCATGCCAGGGTGAATCCCAGCGGAATCAGCAGCACGCCGGCCACCAGTTCACGCACCGTGCGACCACGGGAAATACGCGCAATGAACATGCCCACGAATGGCGCCCAGGAAATCCACCACGCCCAGTAGAACAGGGTCCACAGGCCCAACCAGCGGTCGGACTTCTCACTGTCGCCTTCGTACACATAAAGGTCGAAGGTTTTCAGGACCACGCCGTTCAGGTAGTCACCGATGTTCTGCACGAAGCCGTTGAGCAGGTGCAGGGTCGGGCCAAACAGCAGGACGAAAATCAGCAAGCCGCTGAACAGCACGATGTTCAGGTTGGACAGGCGGCGGATACCGTTTTCCACGCCAGACACGGCAGCGATGGTCGCCACGGTGCTCATCACGATGATCACTATCAGCAGGTTGGTGTTGCTGTGTTCCATTCCGAACAGGTTTTCCAGCCCGGACGACACCTGCAACGAACCAATACCCAGGTTTGTCACCAGACCCAGCAAGGTCACGAACATGCCAAAGCCATCCACCGCATGACCGGCAGCGCCTTTGACCCAACGCTCGCCCACCAGCGGATACAACGCCGAACGCAGCGCCAGCGGCTGGTTATGCCGATAAGCAAAGTAGGCCACGGCCAGACCGACCAGTGCGTAAATCGCCCAGCCATGCAGGCCCCAGTGCAGGAACGTCAACTGAACGGCCTGACGCGCCGCCATGTTGCTGGCGGCCACGCCTTCCGGCGGGTTGAAGTAGTGATCCAGCGGCTCGGAAGCCCCGAAGTACAACAGCGAGATGCCGATACCCGACGAGAACAACATCCCCGCCCAGGCGCCGTAGCTGAAGTCCGGGGTGTCGTCCTTGCTGCCCAGCTTGAGCTTGCCGTAGGACGAAAACGCCAGACCGACCACAAACACCAGGTAAGCGGCAATCACCACCATGTAGTACCAGCCGAAGCTGCGGGACAACCAGGCCTGAGCTATACCGAGCAATCTGCCCGCCTCTTGCGGGGCGATGATCAGAATGACGGTCAACAGCAGGATCAACGCGGTAGAGGTGTAGAACACCCAACCGTTGACCGTCACCTTATCGGGTGGGGTCTTTATAAGAGAGGCAGAACTCATGGCACAGATGCTCCAGGCAGTGCGAGAGAAGAACACAAGGCAACGCGATACCCGACCAATCGGTTAGTGGGCAGCCGACCGGCGGGTGATATAAAGACACCCCGAAAAAAGCCCGAAACCCCGAGAGCGCCAGTGCGCGTAGGTTTCGAGCGTTTTCGGAAGTCGTTTTTTTCGCCGCTATGCGTAGGAAAAATCTGTAGGCAGCGACGATTTGTCGCAGATCTTATTCTTTGTTGATTGAACGTTCAATCAAAACAAAATAGACTGGCCCTTAATCCGGTAGCCGTTTGACGTCCACCGGAAGGCCTAAGGAGATGTGCAAGATGCCCAAGGTCGGTATGCAACCCATCCGCCGCCAGCAATTGATCGAAGCCACATTGCTGGCCGTCGATCAAGTCGGCATGGGGGACGCCAGCATTGCGCTGATCGCCCGTTTGGCCGGTGTCTCGAATGGCATCATCAGTCACTACTTTCAGGACAAGAATGGCCTGATTGCCGCCACCATGGGGTACCTGATGACCGTCCTCAGCGAGAACGTCACCGCGCGCCGACTGGCGCTGACAGATGACAGCCCGCGGGCCCATCTGCAGGTGATCATCGAAGGCAACTTCGACGCCAGCCAGGTCAATGGCCCGGCAATGAAAACCTGGCTGGCCTTCTGGGCCACCAGCATGCACCAGCCGTCTTTGCACAGGTTGCAGCGGATCAACGATCACCGTCTGTATTCCAACCTGTGCTGCCAGTTCCGCCGTGTACTGCCGCTCGATGATGCGCGCAGTGCAGCCCGTGGCCTGGCAGCCCTCATTGACGGTTTGTGGTTGCGCGGCGCGCTGTCGGGAGACGCTTTCGACACCGGGCAGGCGCAACAGATCGCTTACGAATACATGGATATCCAACTGGCCAAGCGGGTGAGTTAGAGCACACATAAACGCTCAACCCCCGAACCGCCACTGACCAGCGTCGCCAATGCTTCACGGCACGCCCAGTGGTCAACGCCAACCACTTATGCACTTGCGAGGACACTATGGCCCGTTTCGAACTGCAAAAACTCTACATCGATGGCGGTTACTCTGATGCCAGCAGCGACGCCACTTTCGAAGCCATCAACCCGGCTAACGGTGAAGTCCTCGCAAAAGTACAGCGTGCGACCAAAGACGACGTTGAGCGCGCGGTGGTAAGTGCCGAAAAGGGCCAGAAAATCTGGGCTGCAATGACCGCCATGGAGCGTTCGCGCATCCTGCGTCGTGCCGTGGACATCCTGCGCGAGCGCAACGATGAACTGGCCGCCCTGGAAACCCTGGACACCGGCAAGTCGTACTCCGAAACCCGTTACGTCGACATCGTTACCGGTGCTGACGTGCTGGAATACTACGCCGGCCTGGTTCCGGCCATCGAAGGCGAGCAGATTCCGCTGCGCACCACCTCGTTCGTCTACACCCGTCGCGAGCCGCTGGGCGTCGTGGCCGGTATCGGCGCGTGGAACTACCCGATCCAGATCGCCCTGTGGAAATCCGCACCTGCCTTGGCGGCCGGTAACGCGATGATCTTCAAGCCAAGCGAAGTCACCTCCCTGACTACCCTGAAACTGGCCGAAATCTACACCGAAGCCGGCCTGCCAGCGGGCGTATTCAACGTACTGACCGGCAGCGGCCGTGAAGTCGGCACCTGGCTGACCGAGCACCCACGCATCGAAAAAATCTCCTTCACCGGCGGCACCGACACCGGCAAGAAGGTCATGGCCAGCGCTTCCGCTTCGTCCTTGAAAGACGTGACCATGGAACTGGGCGGCAAATCCCCGCTGATCATTTTCGACGACGCCGACCTCGATCGCGCCGCCGACACCGCGATGATGGCCAACTTCTACAGCTCCGGTCAGGTCTGCACCAACGGCACTCGCGTGTTCGTACCGAGCCACCTCAAAGCCGCTTTCGAAGCCAAGATCGTTGAACGCGTTGCGCGCATCCGCGTCGGCAACCCGGAAGATGAAAACACCAACTTCGGCCCGCTGGTCAGCTTCGCCCACATGGAAAGCGTGCTGGGTTACATCGCCAAAGGTAAAGAAGAAGGCGCTCGCGTGCTGTGCGGCGGCGGTCGTATGACTGAAGGCGAATTCGCCAAAGGCGCGTTCGTGGCTCCGACCGTGTTCACCGACTGCACCGACGAGATGACCATCGTTCGCGAAGAAATCTTCGGCCCGGTGATGAGCATCCTGACTTACGAAACCGAAGAAGAAGTGATCCGCCGCGCCAACGACACCGACTTCGGCCTGGCCGCTGGCGTCGTCACCAAGGACCTGAACCGCGCGCACCGCGTGATTCATCAACTGGAAGCCGGTATCTGCTGGATCAACGCCTGGGGCGAGTCCGACGCGAAGATGCCGGTCGGCGGTTACAAGCAGTCGGGCGTGGGCCGTGAGAACGGCATCAGCTCGCTGAACAACTTCACCCGCATCAAATCGGTACAGGTCGAACTGGGCGATTACGTCTCGGTGTTCTAAGGCACACCCGAACAACCTGTAGCAGCTGYCGAGGTACGAGGCTGCGTTGCGTGTCCGCAGGACCGCCCTCTGGGGCCGCTGCGCGACCCGACGCAGCCTCGTACCTCGGCAGCTGCTACAGGCGACCTGACCAACTTCAAAGAGGGTGCATTCAATGTCCCAAGAATTCGATTACATCATCATCGGTGCCGGCTCGGCCGGTAACACCCTGGCGACCCGTCTGACTGAAGACGAAGGCGTCACCGTCCTGCTGCTCGAAGCTGGCGGCCCGGACTACCGTTTCGACTTCCGCACACAGATGCCGGCGGCCCTGGCGTTCCCGCTGCAAGGCCGTCGCTACAACTGGGCCTATGAAACCGATCCAGAGCCACACATGGACGGTCGCCGGATGGAATGCGGTCGCGGCAAGGGCCTCGGTGGTTCTTCGCTGATCAACGGCATGTGCTACATCCGCGGCAACGCGATGGACTACGACAACTGGGCCAAGCTGCCAGGTCTGGAAGACTGGGATTACCTGAACTGCCTGCCGTACTTCCGCAAAGCTGAAACCCGTGACATCGGCCCGAACGACTACCACGGTGGCGACGGCCCGGTCAGCGTGACCACGCCGAAAGCTGGCAACAACCCGCTGTTCCACGCCATGGTTGAAGCCGGCGTGCAAGCCGGTTACCCGCGCACCGAAGACTTGAACGGTTACCAGCAAGAAGGCTTCGGCCCGATGGACCGTACCGTGACGCCGAAAGGCCGTCGCGCCAGCACCGCTCGCGGTTACCTGGACGTTGCCAAGAAGCGTTCGACCCTGACCATTGTCACCCACGCCCTGACCGACAAGATCCTGTTTGAAGGCAAGCGTGCGGTCGGCGTGCGTTACCTGATCGGCGCCGCTGAAGAGCGCGTTGAAGCCCGCGCCCGCAAAGAAGTGCTGCTGTGCTCCGGCGCCATCGCGTCGCCGCAGATCCTGCAACGCTCCGGTGTCGGCCCGGCAGAACTGCTGAACAAGCTCGACATCCCGGTGGTGCACGACCTGCCAGGCGTCGGCGAAAACCTGCAGGATCACCTTGAGCTGTACCTGCAATACGCTTGCACCCAACCGGTTTCGCTGTACCCGTCGCTGCTCTGGTACAACCAGCCGGCCATCGGTGCCGAGTGGCTGTTCAACGGCACCGGCATCGGCGCCAGCAACCAGTTCGAAGCCGGCGGTTTCATCCGTACCCGTCCGGAATTCGATTGGCCGAACATCCAGTACCACTTCCTGCCGGTCGCGATTAACTACAACGGCAGCAACGGTGTGAAAGAGCACGGCTTCCAGGCACACATGGGTTCCATGCGTTCGCCGAGCCGTGGCCGTATTCAAGCGAAGTCGAAAGACCCACGCGAGTACCCGAGCATCCTCTTCAACTACATGGCCACCGAGCAGGACTGGCAGGAATTCCGCGACGGCATTCGCCTGACCCGTGAAATCATGCAGCAACCTGCGCTGGACGCTTTCCGTGGCCGCGAAATCAGCCCGGGCATCGACGTACAAACCGATGAGCAGCTCGACAAGTTCATCCGCGAACACGCCGAAACCGCGTTCCACCCGTCCTGCTCGTGCAAGATGGGCACCGACGAAATGGCAGTGGTTGATGGCGAAGGTCGTGTGCATGGCATGCAAGGTCTGCGCGTGGTCGATGCCTCGATCATGCCGATCATCACCACCGGCAACCTGAACGCGCCGACGATCATGATCGCCGAGAAAATCGCCGACAAGATCCGTGGCCGCCAGCCATTGCCGCGCAGCAAGGCTGCTTACTTCGTGGCCGGTGATGCACCGGTGCGGGGCAAGCCGGTGCGGGATGTGAGCGCTACTGCTCAGTAAGACTGATCACCGCGGTGCTGCCTTCGCGAGCAAGCCCGCTCCCACATTWGAYCGAGTCGCTAKATAACGACKCGRTCWAATGTGGGAGCGGGCTTGCTCGCGAAGGGGCCCGACCAGACAGCACATCCTCTCCAGACCCACCTCAGGTAATCCTTTCCTACACCGATCCAAGCTTGATCCCACCCCCCGCGCAGGCCTAATCTAGCGCCACGCAAACGTTTCACCCCCCCTCGCAGTACCGCAACACCGCCACTCCATGCCAAGGAGGTTCCCGAATGTTCGATTTCCACCCCCAGCTCAAGCAGCGCTTCGCTGCCTTGCGCACGGGCGCTGAATTCTTTTCGCTGCGTTATGTTCGCGAGTCCGGTCAGTACCTGTCGGTACGCAAGAACGTCGCCGAACCTCCCAGCCTGAGCCGTGATGAAGGCGCGATGCTGACTGTGCGCGTCAACGGCGTCGAAGCCTACGCCGCGACCAACGACCTGTCGCCACAAGGCCTGCAATCAGCGCTGAACCGCGCCGAGCAACAAGCCCGCCGCCTCAAGCCCCACGCGCTGCTCGACCTGCGTGAACAATCCGTCTCCAGTGACCGAGCCGACTATTTTTCGCCAAACCTAGGCCAGCCCTTCCCGTCCCTGAGCGATTGCTACCAGTTGCTCGGCGCCGAATCCGCGTCCGTGCCCAAGGACGAGCGACTGGTGAACTGGCAAGTCAGTATCGGCATCACCAACGTCGAGCAGATCTACCTCAACAGCGCCGGCGCCGAACTGCGCCAGTCGCAACGTTTCGTCTACCCTGGCCTCGACGTCACCGCCTACGACGGCAACGACAGCCAGACCCGTAGCCTCGGCCGCGAGAACTTCGGCCAACAGGGCGGCGCGGATGTGATCAGCCGTTGCGGCTTGATCGGTGCCGGCCCGCAAGTCGCCGATCAGGCGCTGCAATTGCTGCTGGCACCGAACACCCCGCAAGGCCCACGCGACCTGCTGCTGATGCCCGACCAGATGATGCTGCAGATCCACGAATCCATCGGTCACCCGCTGGAGCTGGACCGCATCTTGGGCGATGAGCGCAATTACGCCGGCACCAGTTTCGTCAAGGCAGAAGACTTCGGTCATCTGCAGTACGGCTCGAAACTGCTCAACGTGACGTTCGACCCGGACATCCCCGAACAGCTCGCCAGCTACGGCCATGACGACGACGGCACTGCCGCGAGCAAGCAATTTCTGATCAAGGAAGGTTTGCTGCTACGCCCATTGGGCGGCGCGCTGTCGCAATTCCGCGCCGGCATGAACGGTGTCGCCAACAGCCGCGCCTGCGGCTGGAACCGTCCACCGATCGACCGCATGGCCAACCTCAACATCGAGTCTGGCGATCAGCCGCTGAAGCAGCTGATCGGCAACATCGAACACGGCATCATGATGTCGACCAATCGCTCGTGGTCCATCGACGATGCGCGCAACAAGTTCCAGTTCGGCTGCGAATGGGCGCAGTTGATCGAAAACGGTGAGCTCAAAGGCGTGGTGAAAAACCCCAACTACCGGGCGATTTCCGCACAGTTCTGGAAAAGCCTCAGCGCCGTCGGCGACGCCAACACCGTCAAGGTCTTGGGTACGCCGAATTGCGGCAAGGGTGAGCCGAACCAGGTGATCCGCGTCGGCCATGCGTCACCAGCTTGTGTGTTCAGCAATGTGGATGTGTTTGGGGGGGACGCCTGATGAGTACGTCAAAAAGTCAGGCTGAGTCGTTCAAGGCCTTGGTCAACTGGCTCCGCGACGCGATTCGCGAGCCGGAACAGTTCACCCTCAGCTACGCCGCCGAGTGCTCGGCCTTCGTGCGCTTCAACCACGCCAAGGTGCGGCAGGCCGGTCAGGTGCAGCAGGCGAGCGTCGGCTTCAAACTGATCAACGATGGCCGGCATGCCGACCTCGACATCACGCTGGCCGGCGACCCGGAAGTGGACGCGCAGCGTCTTGCCGAAGGTCTGCAACAGTTGCGCGACACCCTGCCGTTGCTGCCGCAGGATCCGTACCTGCTGCTCAACCACGACGGCTGGCAGAGCAGGAATGTGCAGGAACATCCGCTGCCGGACACCGAGCAGGTGGTCGCTGAAATCACTCAGGCCGCCGAAGGACTGGACCTGGTGGGCTTCTACGCGGCAGGCCCGATCAGTCGTGGTTTCGCCAGCTCCGCGGGCGCGTTTGGCTGGCATCAGGCCAACAGTTTCAACTTCGACTTCAGCCTGTTTCACGACAATGGCCAAGCGGTGAAAGCCAGCTACGCCGGACATGACTGGAACAGCGAAGGGTTCGCCAAGCGCTTCCGGCAGGCTCGCGAGCAGTTGGCATTTCTCGGTCGGCCGTTGCGCACCTTGGCACCGGGTCAGTACCGCGCCTACCTCGCTCCGGCGGCACTCGAAGAAATCATGGGCATGCTCTGCTGGGGCGGGTTTTCGGCGCAGTCGATTGCCAGTAAAACCAGTCCGCTGCAAAAGCTTTATGCGGGGGACAGTGCGTTCAGCCCGCAGGTGTCCATTGATGAAAAGGTCAGTGGTTCCTTGAGCCCGGCATTCTCCGGCGAAGGTTATCCACGCAGCGATCTTGGGCTGATCGTCGAAGGCCAGGCCGGCGCACAAATGGTCAGTTCGCGCAGCGCGGCCGAATACGGCTTGACCGCCAACGGGGCGGGCGGCGGTGAAATGCCGAGCGCATTGAACATGGCAGCCGGGACGTTGCCTGAAGTCGAGATCCTCAAGCAACTGGGCACGGGTTTGTACATCAGCAATCTGTGGTACTTGAACTATTCCGACCAACCGGGGGCACGCATGACCGGCATGACCCGGTTTGCGACGTTCTGGGTCGAGAACGGCGAGATTCAGGCACCGGTCAGCACCATGCGTTTTGATGACAGTGCCTACAGCTTGCTGGGTTCGCAGTTGGAGGCGTTGACCGAGGAGCGGGAGTTGTTGCTGTCGGCCAGTACCTACAGTCAGCGGGCGACGGCTTCGGCGTTGTTGCCCGGCGCACTGGTAAGCCGACTGACCTTGACCCTCTGACCCAGATCGTTCCCACGCTCTGCGTGGGAATGCAGCCCGGGGCGCTCCGCGTCCCTGCCGAAGCGGACGCGGAGCGTCCATTGAGGCATTCCCACGCAGAGCGTGGGAACGATCATCGGTGAAACGCAGATACTCCCTGACAAGAGGTCCCATGCCCAACCGCCCGCCTCTCGACGCTGTCACCGCCCGCTGGGTGCCGTGGGTCGTCGCCATTGCTTTTTTCATGCAATCCCTCGACGGCACCATCCTCAATACCGCCCTGCCGGCCATGGCCCGGGACTTGGCCGAAGATCCGTTGCGCATGCAGGGCGTGATCATCGCCTACATGCTCACCGTCGCTTTGCTGATCCCCGCCTCCGGCTGGATCGCCGACCGTTTCGGCACCAAGAAAATCTTCTTCGGCGCGATTATTTTGTTCAGCCTCGGCTCGTTGCTCTGCGCCTTGTCGAGCAGCTTGAACCTGCTGATCGGCGCCCGGGTGATCCAGGGCCTGGGCGGCGCGCTGATGTTGCCGGTCGGGCGCCTTGTGGTGCTGCGCGCCTACCCGCGTTCGGAACTGGTGCGGATCATGGGGTTCATCACCATTCCCGGATTACTCGGCCCCTTGATCGGCCCGACCATGGGCGGCTGGATGGTGCAATACCTGACCTGGCACTGGATCTTCCTGATCAACCTGCCCGTCGGGCTGGTCGGTTGCTACGCCGTGTGGAAATTCATCCCGGACCTGCGCGGCTCCGAACGCACCCGTTTCGATAGCCTGGGGTTCGTGCTGTTCGGCGCCGCGATGATTCTGATCACCATCGCCATGGAAGGCCTGGGGGAAATGCAACTGCCCCACCTGCGAGTGATGTTGCTGCTCTTCGCCGGCATGGCTTGTCTGGCCGCGTACTGGTTACGCGCCGGGCATATTGAAAACCCGCTGTTCGCACCGTCACTGTTCAAGACCCGGACCTTTGCCGTGGGCATCCTCGGTAACCTGTTCGCCCGGCTCGGCAGCGGGGCTCTGCCCTTTCTCGTGCCATTGCTGCTGCAAGTGGCGCTGGGTTATTCGCCGTCACAGGCCGGGATGAGCATGCTGCCGCTGGCGGCGGCGGCGATGATCGCCAAGTGGGTGGCGCGACCGTTGATAGAGCGTCTGGGCTATCGCATCGTGCTGACCGGTAACACCCTGGCGCTGGGCATCATGCTCGCGAGCATGGGCCTGGTCAGCGAACAGACGCCGTACTGGCTGCTGCTGTGCCTGCTGGCGATTCTCGGGGCGATCAACTCCCTGCAATTTACCGCGATGAACACCGTCACCCTGATCGACCTCGACGATGCCAGCGCCAGCAGCGGTAACAGCCTGTTGTCCGTGGTGGCGCAATTGTCCCTGAGCTTGGGCGTTGCCTGTGCCGGTGCATTGCTCGGCGGCTTTACCGCAGAGATCGGAAACGATGGCGTTCAGACGGTTTTGGGCGCGTTCCAACTGACCTTTGTCACCGTCGGAATCATGGCAATGCTGGCCGCAGCCATCTTCTCGCAGCTCTCACCAACGGATGGCCGACGGACGGTCACCCGCGAGCACGATATAGAACACTGACTTGTAGCAACTGCCGAGGCACGAGGCTGCGTTGCGTGTCCGCAGGACCTCCCTCGGGGGGCCGCTTCGCAGCCCGACGCAGCCTCGTGCCTCGGCAGYTGCTACAGGCTATTCGTCCAGAATTTGCAGGTAGAGAGGGCCAGACTGGTACACTGCGCGACATTTTGTTTTGCAGGCCAGTCCCGTGACCACCATCGCCACCGCTTTTAATACTTTGCCGCTGTCCGCCGCCATGCTGGCTAACCTCGACTCCCTCGGTTATGCCCAGATGACGCCGATCCAGGCGCAAAGCTTGCCGGTGATCCTCAAGGGGATGGACCTGATCGCCCAGGCCAAGACCGGCAGCGGCAAGACCGCCGCCTTCGGCATCGGCCTGCTGAACCCGATCAATCCACGCTACTTCGGTTGCCAGGCGCTGATCCTCTGCCCAACCCGCGAGCTGGCGGATCAGGTCGCCAAGGAAATCCGTCGCCTGGCCCGTGCCGAAGACAACATCAAGGTCCTGACCCTGTGCGGCGGCGTCTCCCTCGGCCCGCAGATCGCTTCGCTGGAGCATGGCGCACACATCATCGTCGGCACGCCGGGGCGCATTCAGCAGCACCTGCGCAAAGGTTCGCTGGTATTGCACGGCCTGAACACACTGATTCTCGACGAAGCTGACCGCATGCTCGACATGGGTTTCTACGATTCCATCGAAGAAATCATCATGCAGGCCCCGGAACGCCGCCAGACACTGCTGTTCTCCGCCACGTACCCGGTGGGCATCAAGCAGCTTGCGTCAAAGTTCATGCGCAATCCGCAGCAAGTGAAGGCCGAGGCGTTCCACGACGACACGCAGATCGAGCAGCGCTTCTACGAGATTTCCCCGGAAGAGCGCATGAGCGTCGTGACCAAGGTCCTCGGCCACTTCCGCCCGGCCTCCTGCGTGGCCTTCTGCTATACCAAGCAGCAGGTTCAGGAAACCGTCGACCACCTGACCGCCAAAGGCATCTCCGCCGTCGGCCTGCATGGCGATCTGGAACAGCGTGATCGCGACCAGGTGCTGGCGATGTTCGCCAACCGCAGTACTTCGGTACTGGTGGCCACCGACGTCGCTGCTCGCGGTCTGGACATCGATTCGCTGGACATGGTGATCAACGTCGAACTGGCCCGTGATTCGGAAATCCACATTCACCGTGTCGGCCGTACCGGTCGTGCCGGTGAGAAAGGCCTCGCGATCAGCCTGGTCGCACCGCCTGAAGCGCAGCGCGCCCAAGCCATCGAACAGCTGCAACAGTCGCCGTTGACCTGGGACCTGGTGGACAACCTCACCAATCAGGGTGGTGGTCCGCTGCTGCCACAGATGAGCACGCTGTGCATCGGCGCTGGCCGTAAAGACAAGGTTCGTCCGGGCGACATTCTGGGCGCATTGACCGGCGACGCCGGCATTCCGGGCGCCCAGGTCGGCAAGATCGCGATTTTCGACTTCCAGGCCTTTGTGGCGGTTGAACGCAGTATTGCCAAGCAAGCCTTGCAGCGCCTGAACGACGGCAAGATCAAAGGCCGTTCGCTGCGCGTTCGCATCCTGTAAACGATCTTCTGCCCGACAGAGATCAAATGTGGGAGCGGGCTTGCTCGCGAAGGCGGACTAACAGACAACATCTATGTTGAATGTACCGGCCCCTTCGCGAGCAAGCCCGCTCCCACATTAGTTTGTCGTTGAATCTGAAATTTGTGTGAGGACACCGTTTTGCGCTCTACCGAAGTCGTGATCATTGGCGCTGGCGCCGCAGGGTTGATGTGTGCGCTGACCGCCGCCGGGCGTGGGCGCAAGGTGATGTTGCTCGACCATGCGAACAAGGCCGGCAAGAAAATCCTGATGTCGGGCGGTGGCCGCTGCAATTTCACCAACATGTACACCGAACCTGGCAATTTTCTCTCGCAGAACGAACACTTCTGCAAATCCGCACTGGCACGCTACACCCAGTGGGATTTCATCGGCATGGTCGCCAAACACGGCGTGCCGTACCACGAGAAAAAGCTCGGGCAGTTGTTCTGCGATAACAAATCCAGCGACATCCTCGAAATGCTGCTCAACGAGTGCGATCAGGTCGGCGTGAGCCTGCACCTGGACACCTCGATCCAGACCATCGAAAAACTCGAAAGCGGTTACCTGCTCGACACCACGATGAGCCAGATCACCTGTGAGTCTTTGGTGATCGCCACGGGTGGACTGTCGATTCCGACCTTGGGCGCGACCGGTTTCGGTTATCAGGTCGCCAAACAGTTCGGTCATGAACTGTTACC
>NZ_JBFUKU010000097.1:0-18366 GCF_056400685.1 Pseudomonas sp. P5_A12
CAACTTCGTTTTGCCGTTGGGCCACGGAAAATGGCGCTGCGGTAGCGATGGATGGCTTGGGTATGCTCGCGGAACAAGCGGCGGAAGCCTTCTTCCTGTGGCGCGGCGTGCGCCCGGACACGGCGCCGGTGCTGGCCGAACTGCGCCGCCAGCTCGCCCTGTAGCTCCTTGTGGCGAGGGAGCTTGCTCCCGCTCGGGTGCGCAGCGCCCGCATATTATTAGGGTCGCTACGCAACCCAGCGGGAGCAAGCTCCCTCGCCACAAGGAGCTACAGGGCGAGCTGGCGGCGCAGTTCGGCCAGCACCGGCGCCGTGTCCGGGCGCACGCCGCGCCACAGGAAGAAGGCTTCCGCCGCTTGTTCCGCGAGCATACCCAAGCCATCCATCGCTACCGCAGCGCCATTTTCCGTGGCCCAACGGCAAAACGAAGTTGGTTCCTTGCCATACATCATGTCGTAGCAAACGGTTTTACCCGGCTCGATCAGGCTACTGGCAATCGGCGGCACATCACCCGACAGGCTCGCGGACGTGGCGTTGATGATCAGGTCCACCGACTCCTTCAACCAATCGAAACCACTGGCCGATACCGGCCCCAGGTCCGCGAACAACTCCGCCAGCAACTCGGCTTTCTCAACCGTGCGGTTGGCGATGACCACCGAGGCCGGTTGCTCAGCCAGCAGCGGCTCCAGCGCACCGCGCACCGCCCCCCCAGCGCCAAGCAGCAGGATGCGTTTGCCCTTGAGGCTGAATCCGGCGTTGACCGTCAGGTCCCGCACCAGTCCGGCACCGTCGGTGTTGTCGCCCAGCAACGTGCCATCGACGAGTTTGCTCAAGGTGTTCACCGCGCCGGCCCGCTGTGCGCGCTCCGTCAGGCTGTCGGCCAGGCGGAAAGCGTCTTCCTTGAATGGCACCGTCACATTCGCTCCGCGACCTTCGCGGAAAAATGCCCGGGCAAAGTCGGAAAAATCGTCGAGCGGCGCCAGCGAGGTGCTGTAGTCCAACTGCTGAGCGGTTTGTTCGGCGAACAAACGGTGGATCAGCGGCGACTTGCTGTGACCAATCGGGTTACCGAATACGACGTAACGGTCCATCAGAACTCCTCGTTCAGGCCTCGGCCAACCAATCACGGTCTTGCAGGAAGTAGTCGGTCAGGCGCGCTTCTTCGCTGCCCGGTTCGGCTTTCCAGTCATAGCCCCAGCGCACTTGCGGTGGCAACGACATCAGGATCGACTCGGTGCGTCCGCCCGATTGCAGGCCGAACAACGTGCCTCTGTCGTAGACCAGGTTGAACTCCACGTAGCGGCCGCGACGGAACTCCTGGAACTCACGCTGCTTGGTGGTGAACGCATCATTTTTGCGGCGATGCACAATCGGCAGATACGCGTCGATGTACGCATCGCCGATGGCGCGCATGAACGCGAAGCTGGTGTCGAAGTCCCACTCGTTCAAGTCATCGAAGAACAGTCCACCGATGCCACGCGGCTCGTGGCGATGTTTGATGTGAAAATAGCTGTCGCACCAGGCTTTGTAGCGCGAATAGACGTCCGGACCGAACGGCGCACAGGCCTGCTCGGCGACGCGGTGCCAGTGCACGCAGTCTTCTTCATTGCCGTAGTAAGGCGTCAGGTCGAAGCCGCCGCCGAACCACCAGACCGGTTCCTCACCTTCTTTTTCAGCAATGAAAAAGCGCACGTTGGCGTGGGACGTCGGCACATGCGGGTTGTGCGGGTGAATGACCAATGACACGCCCAGGGCTTCGAAGCCACGGCCGGCCAATTCCGGGCGATGAGCGCTGGCGGACGGTGGGAGACCGCTACCAAAGACGTGGGAAAAGTTGACGCCGCCCTTTTCGATCACTGAACCGTTTTCGATTACGCGGGTGCGCCCGCCACCGCCGGCAGCCCGGGTCCAGGCGTCTTCGACGAAGTGAGTGCCGCCATCTTCGGCTTCCAGCGCAGCACAAATACGGTCTTGCAGGTCAAGCAGATAGGCTTTTACGGCCTCGGTGCGGGTCGTCATGTCATCACCTTGATCGGGCAAAGCTACGCGGCGCTCCATCGGAGCGGGGGTCCGGCGCAAATGGGCGCGTAGCATACCATCGCCGATGGGGCTGCCACAGTTGACGAAGATCAAGCTTGGGAGTTCGATAGGGAGCTTCGTGCTACACCTCCCGTAGCCAAGACCCAAGGAGTAGGCAGATGGCTAAGCGTATCCAGTTCCGCGCCCATGGCGGTCCCGAAGTACTCGAGTATGTCGATTACCAACCCGCCGAGCCCGGCCCGCAGCAGGTCCGCGTCACCAACAAGGCCATCGGCCTGAATTTCATCGACACCTATTACCGCAGTGGCCTGTATGCACCCCCTGCCTTGCCATCGGGCGTGGGTTCGGAAGGCGCAGGCGTGGTCGACGCAGTGGGCAGCGAGGTCACGCGTTTCAAGGTCGGTGATCGCGTGGCGTATGGCAGCGGGCCGTTGGGCGCCTACAGTGACGTTCACGTATTGCCCGAGGCCAATCTGGTGCTTCTGCCGGATGCGATCAGCTTTGAAACGGCCGCCGGGGTCATGCTCAAGGGCCTGACTGTGCAGTACCTGCTGCGTCAGACATATGAGTTCAAGGGTGGCGAGACCATCCTGTTCCACGCGGCTGCCGGCGGTGTCGGTTCTCTGGCCTGCCAATGGGCCAAGGCCTTGGGCGTGAAGTTGATCGGTACGGTCAGCTCGCCTGAGAAAGCCGCGCTGGCCAAGGCCAATGGTGCTTGGGCGACCATCGACTATAGCCATGAAAACGTCGCTCAACGGGTGCTGGAACTAACTGACGGGAAGAAAGTGCCGGTGGTGTATGACGGCGTCGGTAAAGACACCTGGCTGACGTCGCTGGACAGCGTATCCCCACGGGGTCTGGTGGTGAGTTTTGGCAATGCGTCGGGTGCGGTGGACGGGGTCAATCTGGGGATATTGGCGGCGAAGGGTTCGCTGTACGTGACCCGGCCAACGCTGGCGACTTACGCCAACAACGCCGAGAACCTGCAACGGATGGCAGATGAATTGTTTGAAATGATCAGCAGCGGGAAGCTGAACGTGGATATCAGCCACACGTACGCGTTGGCTGACGCAGCGAAGGCGCAGACCGAGTTGTCGGCACGGCGCACGACGGGCTCGACTGTTTTGTTGCCTTGAGGGCCTCATCGCGGGCAAGTCGGATCGCCGCACCGCCGCTCCTACAGGTTTCGTTGATCCCTGTGGGAGCCGGGCTTGCCCGCGATGAACGATGACGCGGTGTTAGTCCGGGCGCACGACGTGACCGGTAGCCAGATCCCGAATGACGCTCGGGTTCTTGCGCCCCCCCAGGTTGCCGCCCAACACAAAATCCACCTGCCCACGGAAATACTGATCCACGCGAATCCGCGTGCGCGCCGCCGGGCGTCCCTGCGGGTTGGCCGAGGTCGACACCAGCGGCCCGACCGCTGCGCACAAATCCCGCACCAGCGGATGATCGCTGACCCTGAGCGCCACCGTTTCATGCACCCCGGTGATCCACTGCGGCAACAGGTTCTGATGCGGCACCAGCCAGGTGTTCGGCCCCGGCCAGGTACTGGCCATGCGGTCCATCCACAGTTCCGGGAAGTCTTCGAAGAGAAAATCGAACTGCCGGATATTGTCGGCAACCAGAATCAGGCCCTTCTCCACTGACCGGCCCTTGATCATCAGCAGTCGATACACCGCCTCTTCGTCCCACGGGTCGCAACCCAGCCCCCAGACCGCTTCGGTTGGATAGGCAATTACCGCCCCTGCGCGAACGGCTTGCGCGGCTTGTTGCACTCGCCAACTGTTGACCATGAAAAACTCTCCGGAATAAGGCTCTGCGCAGTTTACCGATCTTCCTTATAAAACCTAGCTCACCCGCGCAAACCAGCGCCCGCTTTCGCACACAGCGCGACCCTCCATTTCCAGCTCCGTCAACGCAGCCAGCACTTTGGGCAAGGTCCAGCCGCTGGTGACGGACAGCGCTTCACTGGTGTGCGGGGCCGCGTGCAACAGCATGAGCAACGGATGGGTCACCGAGGGAGTCTCGGTGGACAACGGCAACTGTTGCCAGCCGCGCAAGGCTTCAAGGATATGTTCGATGGTTTCCACCAGCATCGCGCCGTCACGGATCAATTGATGACAACCCTTGGCGCCAGGATGATGAATTGACCCAGGAATCGCATACACCTCACGACCTTGCTCTGCCGCCAGCCTCGCGGTGATCAACGAACCACTCGCCACACTGGCCTCGACCACCAACACGCCGAGGGACAAACCGCTGATGATCCGGTTACGCCGGGGGAAGTTGCTGGCGGTCGGGCCGGCGTCCAGCGGGAACTCCGAAAGCACCGCACTGCCTGACGCGATCATGGCATCGGCGAGTCGTCGATTGCGTTGTGGATAAAACTTTTCAAGTCCCGTGCCAAGTACCCCCACCGTTCGCCCGCCGACGTCCAAAGCGGCTTGATGCGCCGCAGCATCAATGCCCAGCGCCAGACCGCTGGTGATGACGAAACCGGCGCCGGCCAGGCTGCGGGAAAACGCGGCGGCCGTGTCCATGCCCGGACGCGAGGCGCGTCGGCTACCGACCATCGCCAACTGCGGTTTTTCCAGAATCCCGGGATCGCCCGCGACGAATAACAGGGGAGGTGCGTCGCTGATTTCTGCGAGCAACGCAGGGTACTCAGGCTGGTCCCACATCAGTAAATGCTGGCCCGGACGCTCTAGCCAGGCCAATGCGTGGCTGGCGCCATCGCGCACTTCATTGGCGCGTCGAGCCTCGGCACACGCCAGCGGCAAACCCAGTGAGCGCCAGGCACTGGCCGGCGCGCTGATGGCTTTGGACGCCGAGCCGAAGGCCTCAAGTAATTTTTTGAAGCGCGCCGGGCCGAGTTCCGGCAAACGGTGCAAACGTAAACGAGCTTCCAGTTCCGCAGGGGAAACCGGTGTAACGGCAGGCAATGACATGGATCATCCTTGATCGTTATGAGCCCCGTCGAAACGGGAATAAGCTGTGGATAACTCTGTTGGTAACTTGTGGAGCCGGCTTACGGATTTCGCACTTTGTCCATGACGGCCAGCGAGCGCGAAGCGTTGAGTACCAGCCCGTAGCTGAGCTTGTCGTAAGTGCGGAAAACCATGAGCAATCCGGCCCGCTCATCGGGAACCTTCAGTGGCTGGCCGGTGATCCGGTCACGCACGGTTTCGCCGGTTTTCATCACCACCAGTACGTTGCCTTCGGCCAAGCCATCACGCTGCCCCTTGTTCAGCGTGACCACATCCAGCGCACCGATCTGCGTCACACCGCGCGGTACATCGATGATCAACCCGTTAACCGGTGTTTTCGGTGCACTGGGCATGAAAGTCGAGTTGATCGAGCGCTCTTCGCCGCTGAACAGACGATCACCGAGGCGGACTTCCTGGGTCGTGCGCTGCAAGACGAGGGTCCCGACATCGCCTTCAGTGGCGACAATTTCACCACCAGCGATGTCATCGGCGTTGATCCCCAAAAACTCTTGGGTCTCGGGATCGGTGTAGACCTTGCCCTGACGGAAGATCCCGTAAGCTGGCTGATCGGGATCGAAATGGCCGCGGGCGAAGATGCGGTCTCCGGTGCCGCTCAGCACACGTTCGGCATCGCCGGCCACGACATAGGGCGCCTTGTCGAAATCCTCGACCTTGTCGACGATGCGGTTGCTCAACAAGAAACTGTTGATCGAACGCAGCGGAATGCTCGGAATCGCATCGACCACCGGCGAGCTGCGCACCCGTGGCGAAAGCTTGAGGGTGCCGCGCGAGGCGCCGCGATCGAGGGTCAGGCGCGGCTGGCCGTTGACGTAGACCAGTGACAACGAGTCGCCAGGGTAGATGAGATCAGGGTTTTCGATGTGCGCATTGGCCTGCCAGAGCTCGGGCCATTGCCACGGCTGGCGCAGGTATTTAGCGGAAATGTCCCAGAGTGTGTCCCCCGCAACCACTGTGTATTGTTGTGGAAAACCTTCCTTGAGTTGCACTTGCCCGTGCGCCAGACCAGCCGAGGCCAGAAGGAGCAAGGCGAGTAGTGATTTCCTCATGCAGTGAATCCCTTTATTATGTGCGTTCGCGTGAAACGCTTGAGCCCTCAGTGGCTCGCTCCCGGCTTGCTTATGAAGCGAAGGGAGCTACGTTTTACAAAGGTAGCCTGCCTCTTCGGACTCACCAGGCCACCGACCCGACCTTACTTCACACGTGCAGTCATCAAGCTTATGGCCATTTTAAACATCCTCGAATTCCCCGACTCACGCCTGCGCACTATCGCCAAACCTGTGGCCGTAGTGGACGACGAAGTGCGTCAGTTGGTCGATGACATGTTTGAAACAATGTATGAAGCGCCAGGCATCGGCCTCGCCGCGACCCAGGTCAACGTGCACAAACGCATCGTAGTGATGGACCTCTCCGAAGACCGCTCCGAACCACGGGTGTTCATCAACCCCGAGTTCGAAACCCTGACCGACGAGATGGAGCAGTATCAGGAAGGCTGTCTCTCGGTGCCGGGCTTCTACGAAAACGTCGATCGTCCGCAGAAGGTCAAGGTCAAGGCCCTGGACCGCGACGGCCAGCCTTACGAACTGATCGCCGAAGGCCTGCTCGCCGTGTGCATCCAGCATGAATGCGACCACCTGAACGGCAAATTGTTCGTCGATTACCTGTCCAGCCTCAAACGCGACCGAATCAAGAAGAAACTGGAAAAGCTCCATCGCCAGAACGCTTGATGCCCTCCTTTCAAAGGCTTGCTGCGGCAAGCCTTTTTCTTTTGCGAGACCTTTTACATGACTGAGCCACTGCGCATCGTCTTTGCCGGCACCCCGGAATTCGCCGCCGAACACCTCAAGGCCCTGCTCGACAGCCCTTACGAGATCGTCGCGGTTTACACCCAGCCGGACCGTCCGGCGGGCCGTGGGCAAAAGCTGATGCCAAGTCCGGTCAAGCAACTCGCACTGGAAAACAACATCCCGGTGTTGCAGCCACCAACCCTACGCAACGAAGACGCTCAGGCGGAACTGGTCGCGCTCAAGCCAGACTTGCTGGTGGTGGTGGCCTACGGCCTGATCCTGCCGCAGGCGGTGCTTGATACTCCGCGCCTGGGTTGCATCAACAGTCACGCGTCCCTGCTGCCACGCTGGCGCGGGGCCGCGCCGATCCAGCGCGCTGTCGAAGCGGGCGACAGTGAAAGCGGTGTCACCGTGATGCGCATGGAACTGGGCCTGGACACCGGGCCGATGCTGCTCAAGGTCACCACGCCGATCAGCGCTGAAGACACCGGCGGCAGCCTCCACGATCGTCTTGCCGAACTGGGCCCACCGGCGGTGATTCAAGCGATTGCCGGCCTCGCCGCCGGTACGCTGGAAGGCGAAGTGCAGGACGACAGCCTCGCCACTTATGCTCATAAATTGAACAAGGATGAAGCACGCATCGACTGGACCCGTCCGGCCATTGAGCTGGAACGTCTGGTTCGCGCCTTCAACCCATGGCCGATTACCCACAGCACGCTGAACGGCGAAGCGTTGAAAGTGCTGGCCGCGAGCCTCGCTGAAGGCAAGGGCGCACCAGGGGAAATCCTCAGCGCCAGCAAGGACGGTTTGATCGTCGCTTGCGGTGAGCAGGCCTTGTGCCTGACCCGTCTGCAATTGCCCGGCGGCAAGGCGCTCAATTTCAGCGATTTGTTTAACAGCCGTCGTGAGAAATTCGCCGTCGGCACCGTGCTCGGTCAAACGGCGGATGCTCAATGAACCCGCGTCTGGCCGCCGCCAAGGCACTCGCCGCCGTTCTCAACGGAAAAGCCTCGCTCAACAGTTCCCTGCCGACCCAAATGGACAAGGTTGAAGACCGCGATCGCGGTTTCACTCAGGATTTGGCGTTCGGCACTGCGCGCTGGCAGCCACGTTTGTCGGCGTTGGCGGCCAAGTTGCTGCAAAAGCCGTTCAAAACGGCGGATGCCGATGTCGAGGCGCTGCTGCTGGTCGGTCTCTATCAATTGCTCTACACCCGAGTTCCGGCCCATGCCGCCATCGGCGAAACCGTTGGTTGTGCCGACAAGCTGAAAAAGCCTTGGGCCAAAGCCTTGCTCAACGCCGTGTTGCGCCGCGCCCAGCGTGAAAGCGCAGCGTTGCTGGCCGAGCTTGAACACGATCCGGTGGTGCGTACTGCCCACCCGCGCTGGCTGCAAAAATCCCTGAAAGCGTTCTGGCCCGAGCAGTGGGAAGCCATTTGTGCGGCGAACAACGCGCATCCGCCGATGATCCTGCGGGTCAACCGTCGCCATCACACCCGCGACGCCTACCTTGGGTTACTGACCGAAGCCGGGATCGCCGCAACGCCGTGCGTCTACAGTCAGGACGGCATCATCCTGGAAGCCGCTGCCGACGTGCGCAGCCTGCCGGGTTTCGCCGAAGGCTGGATCAGCGTGCAGGATGAGGCGGCGCAACTGGCTGCCGACCTGCTCGACCTGGCGCCGGGCCAACGGGTGCTGGACGCCTGCTGTGCACCGGGCGGCAAAACCTGCCACATCCTTGAAGCTGAGCCACAACTGGCCGGCGTCGTGGCGGTGGACCTTGAAGCCAAGCGGCTGGTGCGGGTGCGAGAAAATCTCGAACGCCTGAAATTGAGCGCCGAACTGATCGCCGCCGACGGCCGTGACACGGCCGTCTGGTGGGACGGCAAACCGTTCCAGCGCATCCTGCTGGATGCGCCGTGCTCGGCCACCGGCGTTATCCGTCGTCACCCGGACATCAAACTGACGCGCCAGCCCGACGACATCGCCGCGCTCGCAGTGCTTCAGGGCGAACTGCTCGATGCTATGTGGATAACCCTGGAGGTTGGCGGGATTCTGCTTTACGCCACCTGTTCCACATTGCCGACTGAAAACACCGAAGTCATCGAAGCGTTCCTCGCCCGTACGCCAGGCGCGCGTGAACTGGACCTCGCCACGACGGCGGGCATCAAGCAACCTCATGGTCGCCAGTTACTGGCCCAGGAAGGCGGGCACGACGGGTTTTACTACGCCAAGCTGATCAAGATTGCCGCCGCGCGCGGTTAACGGATTGAATGGAGTGACTGGATGAAAATCATCATCCTCGGTGCGGGGCAGGTCGGCGGTTCGCTGGCAGAACATTTGGCCAGTGAAGCCAATGACATCACGGTGGTCGACACCGATGGCGAACGCCTGCGCGACCTCGGCGATCGGCTGGACATCCGTACGGTTCAGGGCCGCGGCTCACTGCCGACGGTGCTGCGCTCGGCCGGTGCGGACGATGCCGACATGCTGGTGGCCGTGACCAACAGCGACGAAACCAACATGGTGGCCTGTCAGGTCGCGCACACGCTGTTCCACACGCCCACCAAAATCGCCCGCGTGCGCGAAGCCTCCTACCTCACGCGCTCCGAATTGTTCGATAACGACGCGATCCCGGTCGATGTGCTGATCAGTCCGGAACAAGTGGTGACCAACTACATCAAGCGCCTGATCGAGCATCCGGGCGCCTTGCAGGTGATCGACTTCGCCGAAGGCAAAGCGCAGTTGGTCGCGGTGAAGGCCTACTACGGCGGGCCGTTGGTGGGTCAGCAACTGCGGCAATTACGCGAACACATGCCGAATGTCGAAACCCGCGTCGCCGCGATTTTCCGCCGTGACCGGCCGATCCTGCCGCAGGGTGACACCGTCATCGAGGCGGACGACGAAGTGTTTTTCATCGCAGCCAAAGCGAATATTCGCGCTGTGATGAGCGAAATGCGCCGGCTGGATGAAACCTACAAACGCATCGTCATTGCCGGGGGCGGTCAGATCGGTGAGCGTCTGGCCGAGGCCATCGAAAGCCGTTATCAGGTGAAGATCATCGAGATGAACCCGGCTCGCTGCCGCCATCTCTCGGATACCCTCGACAGCACCGTGGTGTTGCAAGGCAGCGCCTCCGACCGCGACTTGCTGATGGAAGAAAATATTGCCGACGCGGATATATTCCTGGCCCTGACCAACGATGACGAAGCCAACATCATGTCTTCGCTGCTGGCCAAACGCCTGGGCGCGAAGAAAGTGATGACGATCATCAACAACCCGGCGTACGTTGATTTGATTCAGGGCGGCGACATCGACATCGCCATCAGCCCGCAACTGGCGACCATCGGCACATTGCTGGCCCACGTGCGCCGTGGCGATATCGTCAGCGTGCACTCCTTGCGCCGGGGCGCGGCGGAAGCCATCGAGGCGATTGCCCATGGTGATGCGAAGTCGAGCAAGGTGATAGGCAAGGCCATCGAGAACATTGGCTTGCCGCCGGGTACAACGATTGGCGCGATCATTCGCGATGAGGAAGTGATCATTGCCCATGACAAGACGGTTATCGAGGCGGGCGACCATGTGATTTTGTTCCTTGTGGATAAAAAGCACATTCGGGATGTGGAGAAGCTGTTTCATGTGGGGTTGAGCTTCTTCTAACTGATCGTTCCCACGSTCTGCGTGGGAATGCAGCCTCAATGGACGCTCCGCGTCCCTGCCGAAGCGGACGCGGAGCGTCCATTGAGGCATTCCCACGCAGACCGTGGGAACGATCACTTACTGAGGGGAAACACTAATGCTCGAATCCCTGGAAAAAATGCTCGCCAAGGGTGTGGACAACTCGCTGCTGCGCTTCGGCCTGGGCAAGGGTTATCTGGATCTCGGGGAAAACGCCAAGGCTGCCGAACATTTCCAGCGTTGCGTCGAATTCGATCCGAAGTATTCAGCGGCCTGGAAGCTGTTGGGCAAGGCCCATCTGGCGCTGGAGGATTTCGCGGCCGCCCGACAGGCGTGGGAACAAGGTCTGCAAGCCGCCCGCGCCCATGGCGACAAGCAGGCAGAAAAAGAGATGACGGTGTTTCTGAAGAAACTTGAGCGAAACGCGCACTGATCAGAGATAACGCAGGCCTATCCCTTCGCTAACCACCTGAATCACTTCCATGCGCACACGCTGCGCCCTTGAATGCACTGCTGTGGATAACCCAGCCCAAGAGTTACCCACAAGTCACGCCAGCCGACTCAATACCAGCGTTCTTCACCGGGTGGCCGCTTCTTGAAGCGCTTCATGCTCCACATGTACTGGCTTGGATAAGCCCGCACATAGCGCTCGACCACTTGACTCATGGCCGCGCAGGACGTCTCAGTATCGGTGCTGTACATGGCCTCTGGCGCCGCTTCGAGGATGACTTTGTAACCCGAACCGTCCGGCAAACGCAGCGCATGCAGGAACACACCGACCGCTTTGCCGCCCGCGAGCATGTTCGGCACGAACTTGCTGGTCAGCGCCTGGGTGGCGAAGAAGGGTACGAAGATTCCGGCAGATTCGGCCGGTTCCGGGTCAGCGGGAATGCCCACTGCACCACCTTTACGCACTTCCTTGATCACGCTGAGGATGCCTTCCTTGGTGGAAGCCGCCACCCGGTTGCCCAATTGCACCCGCTGTTTGCGCAGCAAATCATCCACAGCCTTCAACTTCGGTGGCCGATAGAAAATGATCGGTTTGCACTGGTTGCAATAGAAATGGTTCAACACTTCCCAGTTGCCCAGGTGGCTGGTGATACCCACGACCCCTTTGCCTGAGGCGAGGGCCTCCTTCAACACATCGAGGCCTTCGACTTCGCGCACCAGGTCGATGGAGCGCTGCGCCGGCCAGATCCAGGCGCAGGCGCTTTCGGTCAGGGACTTGCCGATGTCTTTCAGACTCTGGCCAACCAGGCGTTCGCGTTCGGCGGGGTCCATGTCCGGGAAGCACTTGGCCAGATTGATCCGCACCACGTCACGGGAACGGCTCGGGGTTTTCCACATGACCCAGCCAATCGCCGAGCCAACGGCCTGAACGGCCCGCCACGGGAGCAGGGCAAACAGCCGCAGAGCGCCTACCAGCAAGGCGCCTTTAAACTTATCCACAGGTCACTCCTGATTTTGTGCTGTGCGCGAGGCGGCTATTCTAACCGCCGTTCGCCAGCGTCGCGTAGCGATCGCAATCGCGGGTGTGGTCCATGACCATGCCCGAGGCCTGCATCAGCGCATAACAAATCGTCGGTCCGACGAACGTGAAGCCGGCCTTTTTCAAGCCTTTGCTCATTTCCACCGCCACCGGCGTGACCGCCGGCACTTCGGTGCGATCCTTGAAATGATTGATCACAGGCGTACCGCCGACGAAGGACCAGAGAAACTCCACCGGGTCCTCCAGCGCCAGCCAGGCCTGGGCATTGCGCCGGGCGGCGTTGAGTTTGAGGCGGTTGCGGATGATGCCTGGGTCGAGCATCAATTCATCGATTTCCGCGTCGCTCATCTGCGCCACGCGCTGGACGTCGAAGCCGAATAACACCTCGCGATAACGTTCCCGTTTACGCAGGACGGTGATCCATGAGAGGCCGGCCTGGAACCCTTCGAGCAAAAGCAACTCGAACAATCCCTGCGCATCGCGTAGCGGCGTGCCCCACTCCTGGTCGTGATAAGCCATGTACAGCGGATCTTCGGAACACCAAAAGCAGCGTGGCATAAGGCTCCAGGGGGCGTGCGCAGCAATGAATCGGGTATACTCCCGCTCTTTAAATCGCAGCCCAAGAAACAGGTGAATTTCGTGAGCCAGCCTACGCCAGCCGTGCGTACCTTCCAAGACTTGATCCTCGCGCTCCAGCAATACTGGGCCGAGCAAGGTTGTGTGGTACTTCAGCCCTACGATATGGAAGTAGGCGCCGGCACTTTCCACACTGCTACATTCCTGCGCGCCATTGGCCCGGAAACCTGGAACGCCGCTTATGTGCAGCCCAGTCGTCGCCCGACTGACGGCCGCTACGGCGAAAACCCGAACCGTCTGCAGCACTACTACCAGTTCCAGGTGGTGTTGAAGCCGAACCCGGACAACTTCCAGGAGCTGTACCTGGGCTCCCTCAAGCACGTCGGCCTGGACCCGTTGGTCCACGACATTCGCTTCGTCGAAGACAACTGGGAATCGCCAACCCTCGGCGCCTGGGGTCTGGGCTGGGAAGTCTGGCTCAACGGCATGGAAGTGACGCAGTTCACGTACTTCCAGCAAGCGGGCGGCATCGAATGCTACCCGGTAACCGGCGAGATCACTTACGGTCTGGAACGTCTGGCCATGTACCTGCAAGGCGTGGACTCGGTCTACGACCTGGTCTGGGCTGACGGTCCGTTCGGCAAAGTGACCTATGGCGACGTGTTCCATCAGAACGAAGTTGAACAGTCGACCTACAACTTCGAGCACGCCAACGTCGAGAAGCTGTTCGAACTGTTCGATTTCTACGAAAGCGAAGCCAAGCGCCTGATCGAACTCGACCAGCCGCTGCCGTTGCCGAGCTACGAAATGGTGTTGAAGGCCTCCCATACTTTCAACCTGCTGGATGCGCGCCGGGCGATTTCCGTGACCGCGCGTCAGCAATACATTCTGCGTGTTCGCACACTGGCGCGTTCCGTTGCGCAAGCCTACCTGCTGGCTCGCGCCAAGCTGGGCTTCCCGATGGCGACCCCGGACCTGCGCGATGAAGTACTGGCCAAGCTGGAGGCTGCACAATGAGTGCTCTGGATTTTCTGGTTGAACTGGGCACTGAAGAACTGCCACCCAAAGCCCTGAACACCCTGGCCGAGGCGTTCCTCGCCGGTATCGACAAGGGCCTGCAAGCCGCCGGCCTGAACTACGAGACCAAAACCGTCTACGCCGCGCCACGTCGCCTGGCAGTGCTGATCACGTCACTGGCCACCCAGCAACCGGATCGCAGCATCAACCTCGATGGCCCGCCACGTCAGGCCGCATTCGATGCCGAAGGCAACCCGACCCAGGCAGCACTGGGTTTTGCCAAGAAATGCGGCGTCGAGCTAAGCGAAATCGATCAGAGCGGCCCGAAACTGCGTTACAGCCAAAGCATCGCCGGCAAACCGACCTCGAGCCTGTTGCCGACCATCGTCGAAGACTCACTGAACGATCTTCCGATCCCGAAACGCATGCGTTGGGGTGCTCGCAAGGAAGAATTCGTTCGTCCGACCCAATGGCTGGTGATGTTGCTCGGTGACGAAGTCATCGATTGCACCATCCTCGCCCAGAAGGCAGGCCGTGATTCCCGTGGTCACCGCTTCCACCATCCGGAAAACGTGCGCATCACCTCGCCGGCCAACTACCTGGCCGACTTGCGTGCCGCTTATGTCCTGGCCGATGCCAATGAGCGTCGCGACATCATCAGCAAGCGCACCGAAGAACTGGCCACCCGTCAGGAAGGCACGGCGATTGTTCCGCCGGCGCTGCTCGATGAAGTGACCGCGCTGGTTGAATGGCCAGTGCCGCTGGTGTGCTCGTTCGAAGAGCGTTTCCTCGACGTGCCGCAAGAAGCACTGATCACCACCATGCAGGAYAACCAGAAGTACTTCTGCCTGCTGGATGCCGACGGCAAGTTGCTGCCACGTTTCATTACCGTGGCCAACATCGAAAGCAAAGACCCGCAGCAGATCATCGCCGGTAACGAGAAAGTGGTTCGCCCACGCCTGACCGACGCCGAGTTCTTCTTCAAGCAAGACAAGAAGCAGAAACTCGAAGATTTCAACCTGCGCCTGCAAAACGTGGTGTTCCAGGAAAAACTCGGCAGTGTTTACGATAAAGCCGAGCGCGTATCCAAACTGGCTGCGTTCATCGCACAACGCATTGGCGGCAATGCTGCATGGGCTTCCCGTGCCGGCCTGCTGTCCAAGTGCGACCTGTCGACCGAGATGGTCGGTGAGTTCCCGGAGATGCAAGGTGTCGCCGGTTACTACTACGCCCTCAACGACGGCGAGCCGGAAGAAGTCGCACTGGCGCTGAACGAGCAGTACATGCCGCGCGGTGCTGGCGCTGAACTGCCGACCACCCTGACCGGTGCGGCCGTAGCCATCGCCGACAAGCTCGACACATTGGTGGGCATTTTCGGTATCGGCATGCTGCCTACCGGCAGCAAAGACCCGTATGCCCTGCGCCGTGCAGCGCTGGGTGTGTTGCGCATCCTGATCGACAAGAAGCTTGAGCTCGACCTGAACGACGCCGTGGCCTTCGCGGTGAATGCGTTCGGTGCCAAGGTCAAGGCGGCCGGCCTGAACGACGCCGTGCTGGAGTTCATCTTCGACCGTCTGCGTGCCCGTTACGAAGACGAAGGTGTCGACGTGGCCACTTACCTCTCGGTTCGTGCCCTGAAGCCGGGTTCGGCGCTGGACTTCGACCAGCGTGTTCAAGCGGTAGAAGCCTTCCGCAAATTGCCGGAAGCAGCTGCTCTGGCTGCGGTGAACAAACGCGTGTCGAACTTGCTGAGCAAAGTCGAAGGCTCCGTTCCGACGGTGGTTGAAGCCAAATACTTCGACAATGCCAACGAGTTCTCCCTGTACTCGGCGATCCAGCAGGCTGACCAGGCCGTCCAGCCAATGGCTGCCGCGCGTCAGTACAGCGAATCCCTGGCCCGTCTGGCTGCTTTGCGCGAGCCGGTGGATGCGTTTTTCGAAGCGGTCATGGTCAACGCGGAAGACGCCAAGGTTCGCGCCAACCGTTACGCCTTGCTGGCGCGTCTGCGTGGTCTGTTCCTCGGCGTCGCTGATATTTCGCTGCTGAGCTAAGGGGCTGCTGTTGAAACTGCTGATTCTCGATCGCGACGGGGTGATCAATTACGACTCCGACGCTTACATCAAGTCGGTGGAGGAGTGGATTCCACTCCCCGGTTCGATCGAAGCCATCGCGCAGTTGAGCAAGGCCGGCTGGACGGTAGCGGTCGCTACCAACCAGTCGGGCATCGCTCGCGGCTATTACGACATCGCCACCCTGGACGCCATGCACGAGCGCTTGCGCTCGCTGGTGACGGAGCAGGGCGGTGAAGTCGGGCTGATCGTCTATTGCCCGCACGGGCCGGACGAAGGCTGCGATTGCCGTAAGCCAAAACCCGGGATGTTGAAAACCATCGCCGAGCATTACAACGTGTCGCTGACCAATCTTTGGTTCGTTGGCGACAGCCTTGGTGACCTGGAAGCCGCCAAAACCGTCGATTCACAGCCAGTTTTGGTAAAGACCGGGAAAGGCGAAAAGACTTTGGGCAAGTCGCTGCCGGTAGGCACCTTGATTTTTGACGATCTGGCGGCGATTGCCGCAGAACTTATCCACAATTAAAGTGCTTCGATTGTTCCGATTAAGGACTGATCGGGAGTGCGCTTATAGACGGGCAGAGCCCGCACGGTAAACGTCACCATGTCGATACTGCAGGCCATCAGAACCTTCCTCTTTTACCTTCTGCTGGGCACCAGCTCATTGCTCTGGTGCAGCCTGAGCTTTTTTATCGCGCCGTTTCTGTCGTTCAAGGCGCGTTATCGCTTCATTAACGTGTACTGGTGCCGATGCGCGTTGTGGCTGAGCAAAGTGTTCCTGGGCATCAGCTACGAAGTGAAAGGTGCCGAGAACGTACCTGATCAGCCCTGCGTGATTCAGTCGAACCACCAGAGCACGTGGGAAACGTTCTTTCTCTCCGCTTATTTCGAGCCGTTGAGCCAGGTGCTCAAGCGTTCATTGCTGTTTGTGCCGTTCTTCGGCTGGGCCATGGCCATGCTGCGACCGATCGCCATCGACCGCGACAATCCAAAAGCCGCGCTCAAGCATGTGGCGAAGAAGGGCGATGAACTGCTGAAGGATGGCGTCTGGGTGTTGATCTTCCCTGAGGGGACTCGCGTTCCTTTCGGCACTATTGGCAAGTTCTCGCGCGGTGGCACCGCGTTGGCCGTCAATGCCGCGCTTCCAGTACTGCCGATTGCGCACAATGCTGGCAAGTTCTGGCCAAAAACCGGTTGGAAGAAGAAGCAGGGTGTCATCACCGTGATCATCGGCGCACCGATGTATGCCGAGGGTAGCGGGCCTCGCGCCATTGCCGAACTGAACGACCGGGTGCAAGCCTGGAACGAGCAGATGCAGCGGGAAATGGGCTCGCTGCCGGCCACCCCGGCGGCACCAACCGCCAGTGATCAAGTGGCTGTCTGAGATTCTGTGGATAACCTGTGTACCGTTTTCTCGAAATATAGCGTTTTTGTTTTTCAAAGTACTGATTTATATACATATTTCTTAAACACATAAAACGCCGAAAATGGTGCATAAGTTTTTTCAGAGCGCAAAAAAACCGGCTGATATGCCGGTTTTTTTATGCCCGCCGTTTGCGGTTTTCCACTCTACGGGCTATTGCGGTGGTACTCATTTTTGAGCGTCTGGAGCAGGTCTTAACGTTTCATCTCCTGCACTGATTCATTTAGACTCGGCTATTGGCTCATAGGGCGTGCTACGCCCTATAACGGATGTCTAAATAGATTCTTATGAAAAAAATAATCGATACCCTTCGAAATCATTATTGGAAGAAATGGATTCGCAGGCATAAATGCAAAGTGGCAGGCGGTGTGTTGTCGTTGTACAAGCGATCGACGCTGACACTGGAAGAGGAAGTAACTCTCGGGCATGTGGTCGTAGAATCAAAAAAACTGGATATCGGCGCCCATACCTATATCCGAAGTGATTGTGTCCTGTCGAATGTGTCCTCTATTGGTCGATTCTGCTCCATTGGCAGTGGATGCTTTATCGGTCAGCAAAAGAGCTCACATCCGTCAGACTGGCTCAGTTCACACCCTTTTCAGTACACCGATACAGCTTTGACATTCGATCCCGAGGTTGCTGATGTAACGATTGGGCACGATGTGTGGATTGGGCACAGTGCGATGATCCTGGAAGGGGTCAAAATCGGCACAGGTGCAATTATCGCAACCCGCGCTTTGGTTGCCCATGACGTGCCGCCCTACGCGATCGTTGCCGGGATCCCTGCAAAAGTCGTCAAGTATCGGCATGCACCTGAGCTAATTGAAGAACTGATCAGTAGCCAGTGGTGGGATCGTGATGTCGAATTGCTCAAGACGTTACCGTTGAATGATCCTCAGGCCACTTTAACGCTACTGGCAGAGATGCCTGATGCTCGTCGTGCTGACTATAAGCAAATTCAAATCACACGCCAAAAGTGCAGCGTTTTGCCCTCGGTTTAAAACTATAAGGACAACGTTCCCGGCTAAAACCAGAATCGAGTAGGAGGCGGGGTTGCCCCCGCCGTCCTCTCACACCACCGTACATACGGTTCCGTATACGGCGGTTCCTGCCTACTGACAAACAACGTAAGCGAGCTTGGTTCCGTTGATGTGTCGCCTGTGGTATCTAAGCGCCCAGACCGGCCCTCGGAGCTTCCGGCTCCTACCTCCTGATGGTCTCGACCCCCGCTACGCGGAGTTTCTGCTTTACGCTCCAACAGAGATCACACCCGACTATCCA